>JABDNM010000237.1 GCA_013043825.1 Flavobacteriaceae bacterium | reverse complement strand
GTCAAGCTGTCTATTTTATGTTTTGTGTAGAATATCGAATCTATTCGAATTCCTTGTGCACGAAGAATGCGGTTATTTACACTCTTGGACCGAGTTGCATTTCCAATGTAGGCATCGGTGAGGATCTCCACCATTTTCCCTTTCGGAATTAAATTTTCGGGCGGCTCCGGATAACGTACATCCTGACAACCAACAATGGCCGTCACCGTAAAAATTATGATCCACATGTTCTTGTTCATCGATTGAAAGTTAATCGTTCACCTTTGCTTCGATTGGGGAATTTCAAATGCTCGTACGCCAATACACCATTCACAAACGTATGGGTTACTCTTGATCTAAAGGCAGTTCCCTCGAACGGAGACCAACCACATTTGTACAAGATATTTTCGCCATTCACAGTCCAGGGCGACTGTGGATCCACTACTACCAGATCTGCTTTATATCCTTTTCGTATAAATCCCCGTTCATCTATTTGGAACAAAATGGCCGGATTATGGGCTGTTTTTTCTACGATCTTCTCAAGTGAAATTACACCTTTGTGGTACAATTCCAGAAGGGCAACTAAAGCATGTTGTACCAGCGGACCACCCGATGGCGCCTTGGTATACACATTATTTTTTTCCTCCAGAGTATGCGGAGCATGATCGGTAGCGATCACGTCAATACGATCATCCAGCAAAGCTTTCCAAAGCCCGTCCTTATCCTTTTGGGTCTTGACCGCAGGATTCCATTTTATCTTCGTTCCTTTCTCTTTATAATCCTCGTTGGTAAACCACAGGTGGTGAATGCATACCTCGGCAGTGATTTTTTTATCCTCTAACTTTTTTTCGTTGCTGAACAAATGTGTCTCCTTCTCAGTGGAAAGGTGAAAAACATGCAAACGGGCTCCCGTCTTTTTTGCCAATTCGATTGCTCTGGAGGATGAAAGATAGCAGGCTTCTTCACTTCGGATGACAGGGTGATAAGCAATGGGAATAGCATCTCCAAATTCGGTTTTGAACTTTTCCAGGTTGGCTCGAATCGTTCCTTCATCCTCACAATGGGCAGAAATAAGCAAATTGGTCTTACTGAAGATCTCCTCCAAAACCTTTGGATCATCGACCAGCATATTTCCTGTTGATGAGCCAAGAAATAATTTTAACCCGGCCACTTTAGCTGGGTTCACTTTTAAAATTTCATCCAGATTGTCATTGGTACCACCAAACATGAACGAATAATTCGCCCAGGATGTTTCGGCAGCCCGATCGAATTTCGCTTCGAGTAATTCCAGTGTTGTAGCCTGCGGGACCGTATTGGGCATTTCAATGTAGGAAGTGATCCCTCCCGCTACAGCTGCTTTCGATTCAGTTTCGATGGTAGCCTTATGAGTAAGTCCTGGTTCCCTGAAATGCACCTGGTCATCGATCATTCCCGGCAATAAAAAGCATCCATCCGCATCGATGATCTTGGTGTCTGCCGTTTTGGCGCTGATGGTAAGGCTAATTTCGGCTATTCGATCACCTTCGATAAGAACATCCTTCCTTTCGATGACTCCTTCATTCACCACCTGTGCATTCTTTATCAAAATAGTTTGACTCATCGATTGTAATTTTTAAAAAAACTTTTGAATTTCATAGTGATCACCCCAAATATGCCTTCAGAAATAATCCCTGAACTCATTTTAGATTCTCCCTGAGTACGATCGGTGAAAACCACGGGAACCTCAATAATCTTGAATTTATGAAGGGTTGCTTTAAATTTCATTTCAATTTGAAAGGCGTAACCCACGAAATGAATTTTATCCAAATTGATCTTTTCAAGAACCCTGCGGTGATAACAAATAAATCCAGCGGTGGTGTCGTTTATTTTCATCCGCGTTATGAAACGAACATATTTCGATGCTCCCCAGGATAGCAAAACTCGACTCATTGGCCAGTTTACCACGTTCACCCCTGTTTTATAGCGGGAACCTATAGCCATGTCGTATCCTTCTTCCTCCACAGGTTCAAGTAAACGAACCAGATCTTTTGGATTGTGTGATAAATCAGCGTCCATTTCAAAAATGTAGTCGTAGCCTCTGTCCAAGGCCCATTTGAACCCATGAATATAAGCAGTTCCCAAACCCGATTTCTCTTTTCTAACTTCAAGAAACAGGGATTCTGTGAACTCTTCCTTTAACTCTTTCACTTTAAGTGCGGTAAGGTCTGGGGAATTATCATCCACGACGAGCACATGAAATTTACGTCGCAAGGCAAATACAATCCTCAGCAGCTTTTCTATATTCTCGATCTCGTTATATGTAGGAATAACCACTAAGGCACCCGCCATGCTAGAATTTTTGTCAAAAGTACCTTTTTTTTAAGAACAGCGACTCATTCAATTCAAGTCTTAGGAAAAAATTATCAAATCTCATCGTCACTCATTTTGGCTTGATCCACACGTCACAACTTTAATTTTTCGCTACTTTTATGCCCGATAAAACTTGGGCTTTGGATTATAGTTTACGAGACGTACAAAATTGGGATTGGGTGGTCCTGGTTATCGTTGGAATTTTTGCCATGATTGCCATGCTAAGCTATGTATACCACAAGCGATTTAAAGAATTTATTCAATTACCCTTAACCGATAAATATTTTAAATTGCAAGGGAAGGTGAATGTGATTCAGCACCCGTTCAATGCGGTCTTATTTGTGACACAGGTCTTGTCATTCTCGCTCTATATTTTTCTCTTGTTCCTTAGCTTTCATCCAGATATGACCTTTGCTAATCCCTGGTTATTTATACAAATCATCACCTTTTTCGCCGGATTTATACTGCTGAAGTATTTTTTAGAGAAGACAATTGCACATATATTCAATCTGGACACCCTGGTGAATGGATATTTATATGAAAAACTAAGTTATACGAGTCTTATTTCGATACTTGTTTTCGCTGCTAATATCCTGTTTTATTTTGCCTTTAAGCCTTCAAAACAGCTGCTATTAGGCTTCTCGGCGCTCATTGTATTGCTATTCGTTATCTCCTTATTATCAAGTTTTAAACGAAATTGGAATACGATTTTAAGACATTTCTTCTATTTTATTTTATATCTTTGCGCACTTGAATTTGCACCCTTGATAATTTTATATCAGTTGTTGGTATAGGCGGGGTTTAAAGAAAAGTTTGTTGTATATGAAAGTGAAAACTATTTTAGTATCTCAACCGGAGCCTAAAATCGAAAATTCTCCTTATTTCGACTTGGTCGAAAGACAAAAGGTAAAGATCGACTTTAGACCTTTCATCCATGTTGAAGGAGTATCCAGCAAAGAGGTACGTGCACAGAAAGTAGACCTCACAAAGTACACGGCGATTATACTTACCAGCCGAAATTCAGTGGATCATTTTTTCAGGATCGCCGAAGAATTACGATTCAAGGTGCCAGATACTATGAAATACTTTTGTCAAAGTGAAGCAGTTGCCTTCTACCTCCAGAAGTATGTGGTATATCGAAAGAGAAAGATCTATGTTGGAAAGCGAACCTTTTCTGAACTCTCTCCGCTCATCAAGAAATATAAAAACGAAAATTTTTTATTACCCTCTTCCGATCAGCTAAAATTAGAAGTTCCCGCGGTCCTCGATGACCTGGGAGTCGCCTGGAAACAAGCTACTTTTTATAAAACTGTGGTAAGCGACCTATCCGATCTTAGAGACGTATACTACGATATTCTGGTGTTCTTCAGTCCTAGTGGTATCAAATCACTTCTGGAGAATTTCCC
The DNA here is from genome assembly GCA_013043825.1 of Flavobacteriaceae bacterium. Classification (GTDB taxonomy): domain Bacteria; phylum Bacteroidota; class Bacteroidia; order Flavobacteriales; family Flavobacteriaceae; genus Aureisphaera. The sequence goes on along the minus strand of JABDNM010000237.1, from coordinate 14,435 downwards.
CGATTTTGAACAAAAAAACACGCGAATTGCAGTTTTTGGTAATACCACTGTGAAAGCGGCAGCCGACAACGGCCTTCGAGTAGATATTCAGGCACCAACGCCTGAAACTCCCTCGATGACCATGGCCCTTGAAAAGTACATCAAGCAGGTCAATGGGAAAAAGTAACCCTATTAAAACAAAAAAAACGCCTCGATGATCGAGGCGTTTTTTTTATCGTTTAGTTTTACTTTTTTGTTAGAGCACTGGAGCACCAGCTAGGATCTCTTCATTTGCATAGGAAGCAAATTGCTCGAAATTCTTTGTGAATGAGTTTGCCAATTCCTGTGCCTTCCTGTCGTAAGCCTCTTTATCTGCCCAGGTAACCCGCGGATTCAAGACTTCAGATGGAACATTAGGGCATTCATGCGGCATGCTCAGGCCAAAAATTGGATGCAGATCGTATTGCACGTGCTCAAGTTTATTCTCCAGGGCGGCCGAGATCATCGCCCGGGTATACTTCAATTTCATTCTTCGTCCAATACCATAAGGCCCACCGGTCCAACCGGTATTCACCAGCCATACATTAACTCCAGCTTCCTGCATCTTCGCACTAAGCATTTCAGCATACTTCGTGGGATGAAGTGGCATAAATGGAGCTCCGAAACAAGCCGAAAAACTTGGTAGAGGTTCATCAATACCTTCCTCGGTTCCGGCCACCTTAGCGGTATAACCACTAATAAAATGGTATGCCGCTTGTCCTGGTGTCAATTTTGAAATAGGAGGCAACACGCCAAAGGCGTCTGCAGTAAGAAAGAATATGTTCTTAGGATTATGGCCAATCGAGGGTACCTGAATATTGTCGATATGGTATATGGGATAACTCACGCGGGTATTTTGCGTGATGGAAACATCTTCATAGTCCACTTCTCCATCCTCATTCATAATCACATTTTCGAGGATAGCTCCGCGTTTGATGGCACGATAAATATCGGGTTCGTTCTCTTCAGTTAGGTTGATCGCTTTAGCATAGCACCCGCCTTCGAAATTAAAAACACTATTCTCTGAAGTCCAACCATGTTCATCATCTCCAATGAGTTTTCTGTCTGGATCCGCAGATAATGTAGTCTTCCCGGTGCCTGAAAGTCCGAAGAAAATAGCCGTTTCCCCATCTTCTCCCACATTTGCAGAACAATGCATGGGCAAGGTATTATGGAAGACCGGCAGCACAAAGTTCAGGGCAGAGAAAATACCTTTTTTGATCTCTCCGGTATATCCCGTACCTCCAACCAATGCAATTTTTTTAGTGAAATTCAGAATAGCAAAATTATGTTGTCGTGTTCCATCCCTTTCAGGATCGGCCATGAAGCCGGGAGCATTAAGCACGAGCCAATCCGGGCTAAAATTTTCGAGTTCAGATTCGTCGGGACGTAAAAACATATTGTAGGCGAACATATTGCTCCAGGGATATTCGTTGATCACCCGAATGTTCGTTCGATAATTTACATCGGCACAAGCGAAACAATCACGAACATAGACTTCCTTTCCGTCCAGATAATCGGCTACTCGATCGTATAATTCGTCGAACTTATTTGGGTCGAAAGGAATATTGATCTTTCCCCACCAAACCTTGTCCCGGGTAATCTCATCTTCCACGATAAATCGATCTTTAGGAGATCGTCCGGTGAATTCACCTGTGTTCACAGCCAATGCTCCAGAACTGGCTTCAGTGCCTTGTCCCAGCGCTATAGTTTCATCGTGTAATTCTTGAGAGGTAAGTTGGTAATGAACCTTGGAAGCTTTGATTCCGTATGACTTTAACGAAATCGTTTTCGTAGTTTGGTTGTTATCGACCATAACGTTGTTTTTGTTGTGCTACAAAAATAAAAAAAGTAAAACAGATAACACCTCTTAACCAAGAGAATTGTTACTTATTTAACTTCAGTATTCCATAGCCCAGACGCAACCATCCTAGCATCAAGGCCAGACCTCCTATAGGAGTGATGGGGCCTAATATGCTCACGGAAAGTCCATGTAACTCCTGGGTAGATAAAAAGTAGATGGATCCCGAGAAAAGGAATATGCCCAACAGAAAGAAGATAAACACCCAGCGCTTGGTCGAAGCGCTTAGTAAAGGTTGTGTTGATGGCGTATCCTTATAATTGGCAGGAACGAAGCCCAGCACCAGCAGTGCCAGAACATGGTACATTTGATAACGAATTCCCGTGTTAAAGCTATCAAGAGCCGTGGCAGAGACCATTTCCTTAAGTCCGTGAGCTCCGAAGGCTCCCAAGGCGATGGTTAAAGCCCCTAATATTGCAACCGTAAGCAATATATTTTTGTCTAATTTGTTCATGGATAATCCTACAATTTACTACATTCGTCCCTGCTTGTAAAGGCTAATAAAGTTACGAAATTACAGTAGATGCGAAACATTTTGATCATTGGAGCCGGGCGTTCCGCAACAAGTTTAATCATGTACCTCTTGGAGAAATCAGGAGCTGAGGATTTCAGGCTTACCATTGGCGATATTTCCAAGAAGAATGCTGAAAAGATCACCCAGGGGCACCCTAATGCCACAGGAATCGAATTGGATGTTTTCAACGAAGATCAGCGCAAAAAAGCTATTCAGGGAGCAGATCTTGTAATTTCGATGTTACCAGCACGGTTTCATATTGAAGCGGCCAGGGATTGCATCGCGTTCAACAAACATTTGGTCACTGCATCTTATGTAAGTAAGGAAATGCAGGCCTTGGACGAGGAAGCAAGAAAGAAGGGCCTTGTTTTTATGAATGAAATTGGCGTAGATCCGGGCATAGATCATATGAGTGCCATGCAGGTAATCGATAGAATTCGAGATAAAGGGGGTAAAATGCTCCTTTTTGAATCCTTCACCGGTGGACTCATCGCTCCAGAAAGCGATAACAACCTATGGCATTACAAATTTACATGGAACCCCAGGAATGTTGTATTAGCAGGCCAAGGTGGGGCAGCGGAATTTATTCAGGAAGGAACCTACAAATATATTCCTTACCACCGCTTATTTCGAAGGACAGAATTTCTGGATATCGATGGTTTTGGAAGATTTGAGGCTTATGCGAACCGTAATTCCCTAAAGTATCGATCGGTGTATGGCCTGGAAGATGTACTTACCCTCTACCGTGGTACCATGCGTAGGGTAGGATTCAGTAAGGCCTGGAATATGTTCGTGCAGTTGGGGATGACAGACGATAGCTACACCATCCCCAATTCCGAAGAACTTTCTTACCGACAATACGTCAATCTTTTCCTTCCTTACTCTCCTACAGATTCCATTGAATTAAAAACACGTCATGCATTGAAAATCGACCAGGACGATCTCATGTGGTATAAGCTGTTGGAATTAGACATTTTCAGCGCCGAAAAGATGATCGGGCTCAAGGATGCAACCCCGGCAAAAGCACTTCAGAAAATATTGATGGATAAATGGACCTTGAAACAAGACGAGAAAGACATGATCGTAATGTATCACAAGTTCGGATATGAATTAGATGGGAAAAAGAAGCAAATAGATAGTAATATGGTGTCCATTGGAGAGGATCAAACCTATACGGCCATGGCGAAAACCGTTGGCCTTCCCGTGGCAATGGCTGCCTTACGAATTCTAAACAAGGAAATAACCACTCCGGGAGTACAAATTCCAATAACCAAAGAGGTGTATGAGCCCATCTTAAAAGAACTCACCACTTTCGATATTGTCTTCCATGAATATCAAACAGAGTATCTGGGATATAACCCCGATAACGTCTCTGCATAACGAATCCAGTTATTTCTGGTAAGACTGCCAAAGGAACCCTTGATCCAATAAATTGTTCGATGCAATTCGAAGATTACTCATCTAAACTCCACCTGCAGAAAAAGAACTCAAAGGTGATAACTAACTATCGCCTCCCCATAAAGATCATGATAAAGTAAAGCAAGGTTGCCAGGGAGCCCAATGCCGCCACCACATAGGTTCGAGCGGCCCATTTCAGGGCATCTTTCGCCCCATTGTATTCTGCCTGAGTCACCATGTTCTCCTTCTGAAGCCATACCAATGCCCGTTTGCTCGCATCAAATTCTACCGGTAGCGTAATGAAAGCAAATGCGGTCGTGGCTGCGAATAGGACGATCCCGACAAGAAAAACAGAAGTTCCAATGCCGCCCAAACTTCCCAGGGCAGTTAAAATTATCCCAGCCATGATGACGAAGGTCGACAGCTTGGAAGCGATACCAACAACCGGCACGATCGCCGAACGCATTTGTAACCAATTGTAGGCAGTTGCATGCTGAACCGCATGTCCGCATTCATGTGCTGCAACAGCAGCAGCAGCTGCATTACGCTGATGGTACACCCCTTCACTGAGGTTGACAGTTTTATTGGTGGGATTATAGTGATCGGTCAACATCCCGGGTGTGGAGATCACTTTTACATCGTTAATATTATTGTCGGCCAACATCTTTTCAGCAATTTCTGCCCCACTCATCCCATTCTGAAGCCGTGTTTTTGAGTATTTTCTGAATTTACTTTTCAGTTTGTTGCTCACATACATGCTAACTAAAAAGATAGCACCTGCGAGTATGTAGTATCCGAAATCTGGTATCATTTGCAATTATTTTTTTATAAGTTATTCCAAGGGTTCACTATCAAAAATAAGGCCAATTCATAAAACTGACAAACCGTCAAGCGTGGGCTTATTTCCGGTACTTCAGGATGAGTATAACAAGACTGAATGTAAAGGCAAAGGCCACGATGTTGGCCAGGATCACAGCTGTGCTATTGATAAGAAGTCCGTAGATGAGCCAGAGCGCTGTCCCTGTACATATCACCGAATACATAGGGAGTGAAAGGCTTGTCACATCCTTGGTCCTCCAGGTCTTTCTCATCTGCGGAAGAAAACCAAATGTTGTAAAACAAGCGGCTACGAGTCCTAATATTTCTACAGCGTTGATCTGCATCAGCCAACGATATTAATAATCTTCCCAGGAACGACTATGATTTTTTTTGGAGTCCTGCCGTCTAAATATTGAGCGGTTTTTTCATGTGCCATAACCGCTGCCTCTATCTCTCCCTTATCCAGGTCCAGAGGAAGTTCAAGTTTAAAGCGCATTTTGCCATTGAATGAAACTGGATACTCCTTACTGCTTTCTACCAGATGGTCCTGGTCATACACAGGGAATGGAGCCGTGGAAATACTTTCCGAATGACCCAGCAGGTTCCAGATTTCTTCGGCAACATGAGGCGCATAAGGCGAGATAAGGATAGTCAAGGGTTCCAGGATCTCCCGACTTTTACAATTCTGGGTGGTTAACTCATTGACAGCGATCATAAAAGTAGAAACCGATGTGTTGAAACTGAAAGCCTCAATGTCTTCTTCCACCTTCTTAATGGTCTTGTGTAGGGTTTTCAAACTCCCTTTTGAAGGCTTACTATCATCAACTGCGAAGCCACCCTCCTTACCGCTATGGTACAACTTCCAGAACTTTTTCAAAAAGGAGTGTACTCCTGTGATCCCGGCCGTATTCCATGGTTTAGCCTGTTCCAACGGACCTAAAAACATCTCGTACATACGCAGGGTATCGGCACCGTAACGCTCGCAAATATCGTCCGGGTTTACCACATTGTATTTGGATTTGGACATTTTTTCAACCTCCCTGGTGACCTTGAATGAACCATCATCTTCGGTCACAAATTCAGCATTCTCAAAATCCGGACGCCACTTTTTAAAAGCTTCGATGTCCAATTCATTTGAAGTATTCACAAAAGATACATCGGCGTGGATTGGCTGTAAATCCTGACCTTTAATTTTCCCTGCTGAAATCAATTTATTTTCACCTTCCAGGCGATGAACAAAAGCACTCTCCCCCAGGATCATTCCCTGGTTGATAAGTTTTTTTACTGGTTCTTCCACCAGCAGATAGCCACGGTCGAACATGAACTTTACCCAAAATCGACTGTACAGTAAATGACCTGTGGCATGTTCGCTGCCACCCAAATAGAGGTCCACATTTTCCCAATACCTCATCGCAACTTTCGAAGCGAGTTCTTCCTCATTGTTGGGATCCATATACCGGAACATATAGCAACTACTTCCCGCCCAGCCCGGCATGGTATTCAATTCGAGTGGAAAGACCGTTTCATGATCGATCTTATGATTAGGTACCACCGAATTTTTTTTGGTATCCCAGGCCCACTCGTCGGCTCTGCCCAAGGGTGGTTCACCGGTCTCTGTAGGAAGGTATTTTTCTACCTGTGGCAGAGTGAGCGGAAGATGCTCCACATCGATCATTTGCGGCATCCCATCCCTGTAATAAACGGGAAAGGGTTCACCCCAATAGCGTTGCCTGGAAAAAACAGCATCGCGCAATCGATAATTGATCTTGCCCTCTCCAACCTGCTTTTGTTCCAGGGCCTCTATCACTCTCTTGGTGGCGTCCTTATAATTCAATCCATTGAGAAAATCACTATTGGTGATGATCGTCTTTTCCTTGTCGGCAAAGGCTTCTTCAGAAATATCGACCCCTTCAAATATATTTGGGATAGGGATCTCAAAATGCTTTGCAAAATCGTAATCCCTTTGATCTCCACTAGGGACCGACATCACCGCTCCGGTGCCATAACCCGCCAGCACATAATCCCCTATCCAAATCGGGATTCTGTCGCCGGTAAACGGATGTAAGGCATAGGCCCCGGTAAAGACCCCACTTATAGACTTTACATCGGCCATGCGTTCGCGCTCACTTCGTTTTGAAGTGGCTTCGATGTATTTGGAAACTTCGAATCGCTGTTCCATGGTGGTAACACGATCCACCAACTCATGTTCAGGAGCGAGGGTCATAAAACTCACCCCAAAAATGGTATCGGGTCTAGTGGTGAAGACTTCGATCTTCCCGTCATGACCATCTATTTCAAATCGCACTGTGGCTCCTTCAGACCTACCTATCCAGTTGGTCTGAGTATCTTTCAAAGGTTGAGGCCAATCGATCTTATCCAAGCCGTCCAACAACCGCTGGGCATAAGCTGTGATCCGCATACTCCACTGCATCATTTTCTTACGAACCACGGGATAACCTCCTCGTTCAGAAACACCGTTGACAATCTCGTCATTGGCAAGTACAGTTCCTAACTCGGGGCACCAATTCACCTCGGTTTCCGCCAGGTAGGTAAGCCGGTATTGAAGCAGGATGCCTTCCTTTCTTTTTTCTGAAAAAGAATTCCATTCACCCGCAGTAAAAGTCTCGGTTTCGATTTGACAAGCTTTATTGATGGCTACATTTCCTTCTTCGACAAATATTTTGATCAATTCTGAAATTGGATACGCCTTTTCATGCTCCTTGCAGTACCAACTTTCAAACAATTGTATAAAGATCCATTGAGTCCATTTGTAGTAGTTTGGATTGGAGGTACGAACTTCTCGACTCCAGTCGAAAGAGAAGCCCATCTTGTCCAGCTGTTTCCGATACCGTTTGATGTTCTCTTCGGTAGTTCTTCGAGGATGCTGGCCCGTTTGAATTGCGTATTGTTCGGCGGGCAACCCAAAGCTGTCATAGCCCATGGGATGCAAAACATTGAAACCTTTGTGTCTCTTGTATCTTGCATAAATATCACTCGCGATGTATCCCAATGGATGACCTACGTGCAACCCCGCTCCAGATGGATAAGGAAACATGTCAAGGACGTAAAACTTGGGTTTTTCGCTCTTATTATTGGCGTGAAAAGTGCCATTTTCGGCCCAATATTTTTGCCACTTGTCTTCGATGTCATTGAAGTGATACTTGCTCATGGATATAGGTTTGTCATATGCTTCTGCAGGCAGACGGCAGCAAATTTACGGCTATTGTACGAAAGACAAAAGTTTAAGCGTTAGTAAGTGAAGGAACTAAAAATCGTTGTATTTTTACGCGTTCATTTCCTACTAATTTATGGCTACATCGTTCGAGAAATACCAGAAACGCCGATTGATCTCTTCGTATTTCAGTGTGGTTTTAAGTATTTCCCTGGTGTTATTTTTACTGGGCCTTCTGGGTTTATTTCTTATCAATTCCAACCAACTTTCCCGCTATTTCAAAGAGCAGATCCCCTTGACCATTTACCTGAAAGATACTGCTAAACAAGTTGAGATCGACCAACTTAAGCAAAGCCTTGAGATGGCCGATTATACCAAATCGGCTACCTACGTCTCCAAGGAAGATGCCGCCGAGCAGCATATCGAGACCATTGGAGAGGATTACCTGGAATTCCTGGGATACAATCCTTTACAGAATAGCATCGATGTTGAGCTTTTGGCAGAATACGTGTCATCTGTCCAATTGAAGGACATAGCCAATGAAATAACTGCCAAGGACTTCGTAGCTGAAGTTGCCTATGATGAACTATTGGTTGAACTATTCGATAAGAACATCAAGGTGATCAGTTTTTGGATCCTGGTTTTTAGTGCCCTATTCCTGGTAATTGCGGTACTACTCATCAACAGTTCCATACGCCTATCGGTATATGCAAAGCGGTTTACGATTAAAACTATGCAAATGGTGGGAGCCACCAAGCAGTTTATTCGGCGTCCATTTATCTGGAAGAGCATTCGTTTAGGCTTGATAGGTGCCGTGATTGCAATGGCTGGAGTAGCAGCTACTTTGTATTTACTGGATAAGGCCTGGCCACAACTTGGACTCCTAGGGGACACCCTGTTGCTGGTGGGCTTGTTTTTATTCATTATTATCATGGGGATTGTGATCACATGGATTAGCACTTATTTTGCTACCCAGCGTTTCCTCAATCTGCGAACCGACGAATTGTATTATTAACTACTTCAAATTGAAATATTTCATGAAAATAGCTAGGATCGCACTTGTACTGGGGATTTTCGTGTTTCTGAATGGCTGTATTATTAGTAATCCCAGGCCCGAAGATTGTGAGATCAAAGAGATCACGGTTGTAAGTATTTCCGAAGGAGGTGTAAAGGATATCGTTTTATCTGAAAATAACGGTGACTTTTACTACATCAATCGCGGACTGGAACAAGGGCTCACCCTTGAGGAAATGGAAGAAAAAGTATTGAATAAAAGAGTTACCTTGCACCTGGCGATGGTGATCACGGGAACATCCAATCACATTGCTCAATTGAAGGTGGGAGATGAAATCGTTTTCACCGAATTTAAGGAAGAGGAATCCGTCGCCAAGCGCCAGTAGTCAAACCGACATGGGAGAAAAAAAACGAAAACAGGAAGCAGCTAAAAAAACAGTCTTCATTTTTGAAGCAAAGAATTACAGGTTCATGCTTATTGGTATTGCCTTCATCGCGGTAGGATTTATCCTTATGGCAGGAGGAGGAAGTGACGACCCTAATGTTTTTAATCCAGACATCTATAGTTGGAGACGCATTCGGCTCGCACCTGCTTTTATACTCATTGGCTTTGGTTTCGAGGTGTACGCTATTTTACTCAATCCAAAAAAGAAAGATTAATACATGGATGCCTGGGAAGCCGTACTGCTTGGCGTGGTCCAGGGACTCACCGAATTTCTACCCGTTTCATCAAGTGGACATCTGGAATTAGGAAAAGCGATCCTGGGAGACCAATCAGTTCCGGAGGAAAGTCTCTTATTTACCGTGGTATTGCACTTCGCTACTGCACTTAGCACCTTGGTAGTTTTCCGAAAAGATGTTTGGCAGATCATTAGTGGATTGTTCAAGTTCACCTGGAATGAAGAAACCAAATTCTCCCTGAAGATATTGTTGTCTATGGTGCCGGCCGCATTGATCGGTTATTTTTTTGAATCGGAATTGGAAGGCTTTTTTGGCGGTGGAATCGCCTTTGTAGGCGCTATGTTAATCGTCACCGCTATTCTACTGTGGCTCGCAGACCGAGCGAAAAATACAGGGAGAAAAGTCTCCTATTCGAATGCATTTGTGATCGGGATCGCACAGGCGATCGCCATGTTACCGGGAATTTCTCGTAGTGGAGCTACCATTTCCACTTCGGTATTGCTGGGGAACGACAAAAGCAAGGCCGCTCGCTTTTCATTTTTAATGGTGGTTCCTTTGATATTTGGTAAGATCGCAAAAGACATTGTTAGCGGCGACCTTTCCTCCGAATCTGGTAACCTTGTCAATCTTGGGTTAGGTTTTACCGCTGCCTTTATCGCAGGTATGTTCGCCTGTACCTGGATGATCACACTGGTTCGAAGAAGCAAGCTTAGCTGGTTTGCAGTATATTGCCTTATTATTGGAATTATTGCGATAGTAGTAAGCTTTGTATAATGACTGCTGAAGACTTTCAATCTGGACAACTCCTGCTAATCGATAAACCGTTGACTTGGACCTCATTTCAAGTGGTGAACAAACTGCGCTGGTTAATTCGCAAGCAATTCGACATTAAAAAGATTAAAGTTGGGCATGCAGGGACACTCGATCCCCTGGCCACCGGCTTGTTGGTGATCTGCACAGGAAAATTCACCAAAAAGATCGAAGACTATCAGGCGGCAGAAAAGGAGTATACCGGAACAATTGCTTTAGGGTCGACGACTCCCAGCTACGATCTTGAGACCGAAATCGACCAGACCTTCGATATTTCCCACCTAAACGACGATATAATAATTGAGACTTCCAAGCAGTTTATCGGTACCATTGAACAGCGTCCGCCGGTATTTTCAGCCTTAAAAAAAGACGGAAAAAGGCTTTATGAATTCGCTAGAGAAGGGAAAAAGGTCGATATCCCAAGTCGGAAAATTACCATCAAGACCTTTGAAATTACCAACATAGCCCTTCCAGCGGTGAACTTTCGGGTGGTATGTAGCAAGGGTACGTATATTAGATCCTTGGCAAACGACTTCGGAAAAGCAATGAATAGCGGTGCGCATTTAAGCGCTTTGCGACGGACCCGAATTGGATCTCTGAAAGTCGACAGTTCCGTTACTATAGAAGCGTTTGAGGCACGTTTAAAATCCCTAAACATCTCATAAACTTTACGTTAATAAATCAAAAAATTTAGGAATCTTCTCACAATTTTCGCTACTTGCAGAGATGAATTTCGATTATTCATACCGTGCTTTCCTGATTTCCTGCCTTCTTGTGGGGAATTTAGTCCTGCTATTGGTTAGCGTGCGCCTCTCTGGTTCACCGGAACCTGTTGAGGAGTTTACAGCTGTAGAATATACAGAAGAGCTTCTGGAAGAGGAATTAGCCATCAATGTGACCGATAATGTTCGGATCGAGACGAATCGTGCCTATAACGAAGCTGAAAAGTTTATTTCTGAATTAGAGGAAAGCCGCGAAGAAATGATGCTGCCTGAGGACCTTTCCGAAGAAAACCAGGAAAGCAAGCAATCCAATTCAACCAATGATTATGCCCTGGATGAGGCGCAGGACCGACTTCAAAAGATCAAGGAGAAGTTAGCGGACAACTCGAATAAAACTGAGAAAAGTGGGAAAGTATCGGCTACCAGCAGGAAAACGACCATTAGTTACTATTTAGAGGGCAGAACTGCTCTGAATTTACGTAACCCGGTTTATACTTGCGATTCGGGTGGAAAAGTGGTGATCAATATCGAGGTGAATTCTCTTGGAAAAGTAATCCATGCTCATTTCAACAAAGGACTTTCGACGACCACCAATGGTTGTTTGATCGAAAGCGCCCTCACCTATGCCGAACGAGCCAAATTCACCACCCTGGCAGCAAGGTCGAAACAAACGGGAACGATTACATATAGCTTCCCGGGGCAATACTAGCAATCACTTCAAAAAATCGTTAACTTCACTTCGCAACTACATAAATCATGAAAAAGCGATGCGACTGGTGCGGAAGTGACCCGCTTTACGTGGCTTACCACGACCAAGAATGGGGTGTCCCGGTAAAAGACGACAGGATATTGTTCGAGTTTCTCATTCTAGAAACATTCCAGGCTGGGTTGAGTTGGATCACGGTTTTAAGGAAACGGGAAAATTTTAGAAAGGCTTTTGACCGTTTCGACTACCGCAAAGTAGCCGAATACAATGAAAATAAAATTGCATCTCTACTTCAGGATTCGGGAATTATTCGAAATAAGTTAAAGGTACGTGCGGCAGTTTCCAATGCAAAGGCCTTTATGGAAGTACAAGAGGAATTTGGCAGCTTTAAGAACTACATATGGGGATTTGTGGAAGATCAACCTATAAAAAATGCCTGGACGATCATGGCCGACATCCCGGCCAATACCGAATTAAGCGATCGCATAAGTGCAGATCTCAAAAAGCGCGGGTTTAAATTCGTGGGAACTACCGTTGTATACGCCCATATGCAGGCAACCGGCATGGTCAACGACCACATTACAGCATGTTTTCGTTATGACGAAATCTAATTGTCCTCAAAAACGCTAGTCACCAGGTATGGGTTTCCTTCGAATGTGAGCTTAAGGGCCTTAAGTGTCTGCTTATACCGAAACAAGATCATCTTGTCTGTTGGTTTTTCGGTTTCAAATACCTTTTCATACCATTTTTTGGCACGGTCGTATTTCCCTTGAAAATAGTATTCATTTGCCAACTTCAGGTAAACGGTGGGAGTCCCATAACCTTCCTTCACTACTTGTTCATATACTTTGGCCACGTCGATGTCTTTATTAACATCGGTCTGGGCTAAACTTACATGAGTAGCAAGGAAACAAAACAGGAGGAATGCGGGAGTTAAAAGTTTCATAAGCGGTTATTTGGGGTATACTGAGCGCTAAAGTGCTGATTATCTGTTAAAAATCCAAAATAAATCGACGAACTACATGCGGTCTATGGAAGATAACAGGAAATTTCTTGATTTATTTTAGGTATTCCAGGAATTTTTTTCTTGGAATTTCTCGCGCACCCAACCTGGCAAGGTGTTGAGTATAAACCTGACAATCAATTAATCGATAGTGTGCCTCTTCCAAATACTTCGCCCAATAAAACAAGGCAATTTTGGAAGCATCGTCTACTTTTGAAAACATACTTTCGCCGCAAAATATCTTCTTCTTCGGGAGGTCAACGCCATACAATCCGCCAACCAGTATTTCATCCTGCCATACTTCCACCGACCTTGCGTGTCCCATTCCATGTAATTTTTCATACGAGTCTATCATATTTTGGGTGATCCAAGTGTTCTCCTGGCCTGGACGTTCGATCGTTGCACAGTTTCGGATCACGTCGGAAAATGCTTGGTCGAAAGTGACCCTGAATTCCTCATTACCTAGTTTCTTCTGCAAGCTTTTAGATGTTTTGAATTCCGCGGGAACAAGTACCAGCCTGGGGTCTGGGCTCCACCATAAAATGGGTTCTCCCTCACTAAACCATGGAAAAATACCGGAGCGATATGCCAGGAGCAATCGTTCCGGCGATAGATCGCCTCCAACAGCAAGCAAGCCTTCCTCGCTGCAGTGTGCAACACTTGGAAACCATAATTGGTCATTCAGAATAATCATATTCTACCTAGTAAATTGAGTGTTAAATGTGGCTTTTTTGTTTGAATTTATTTCAATTTTTCAGAAATTTATGTATTGTCTTGTAACCATGGCGCGCAATGTTCAACGTTGCATTTATTTGAATTGGTCAAGATGATACCTAACCCTAGACTAACCTCGTTTGTCCAGTATGTTCTCTACTTCTAACGAGGTTTTTCATTTTAGAATATCAATAATCCTCCCACAAATACAACAGTCCCAATAAGCATAAGCAATAGTGTATAGGGCAGGATCTCTTTGGCCTTTAGTTTAGTGATCCCCAGTAAGGGGAGTGCCCAAAAAGGTTGTAACATATTGGTGATTTGATCACCATAGGCCAGGGCCATTATGGCTTTCGGTAATGAAACTCCTAGTTTCAAAGCAGATTCAACCACGATTGGACCCTGAATGGCCCACTGACCACCTCCACTTGGCACAAAAATATTTACCAGCCCGGCACTGAAGAATGTAAATATGGGTAAAGTGGTTTCATTGGCTATGGAAACAAAGAAATCGGATATCTGCCCCACCATCCCACTCGAGCTCATAATACCCATGATCCCGAAATAGAGTGGAAATTGGATGAGAATTCCTGAAGCTCCCTTAATGGCTTCCTCTACTGCAGACAAAAAGTTGGCGAAATTTCGGTGCAGGATGAGCGCCAGCCCCAGCATCAGGAAATTGAGCATGTTGGGGGTAATGATCAAGGAAGTGAGATTAGAGAAGTATTGATATGCAAAAGCAACCAGTACCACCAGTCCAAAACCAATTCCAAATACCCAGGATCGATCAATGCGTCCGGCCTCAGCCTCTCCTTGTTTATGAGGGTCGGGGCCTTCGTAAATAGGAAGGTTGGTTGGGGTTGTAGGCAAGTTTCTTGACAAGAAAGCCAGAAACAAAGGAATAATAACGAGTAAGATTCCAAAGAGCAGCAGGTTGAATCCACTAAAAATTGTTTCTGAATAGGGAATAAGATCCGGGATCTGGGCTTGCAGCGTTGGATCG
>JABDNM010000235.1 GCA_013043825.1 Flavobacteriaceae bacterium | reverse complement strand
TCATCAAGCACATATAGATAATATTTCCTGAAGATTGGATCCTTGTAAATAGTTTTCACCAATAAAAGATCGCTATCGAACTCCTTGAATCTAACGGTTGTGAGATCCGCCCCGAAACTTTCCGGGATTGAAAGATGCGCAATATTCGGATTCTCAGTCGAAATTATCACCCGACCGTTCTTAGTGCCGTTCTGGGCGACGTAAGCGATAAATGGAGTTGTGTTAACCCTGAAATTGGCTTCCACCGCAGATTCTAAAACGACGGTTTTGGGTCTTCCAGTGGTTCTTCTTCAACGATTACCGGTTTGTCGGTAACCGGTGGATCCCCAATCACATTTCTAGGTTGTTTAGATGGGGTGGCACAATTCAATACTAACAGGGCAGATAGAATAAGTAGGTATTTCATAATATGTGATAAGTAGGTTGTTCATTATATTTTAAAAGTTATTACGGGCATGTTGGCATGGTTCACAAGGTCCTCGCTAATACTACCATTGAAGAAGTGCGAGATCCCTTTTCGTCCGTGAGTGCTCATTCCAACCAATTGGGCCTTGGTTTCCCGGGCAAATCCCAGGATGCCTTTCTCCACGGAAGTTTCGTTATAAATATTCAGGGTGTAGTTTTTGGCACCAAGACCTTTGAGGAAATTTAGCATCATCTCTTTGGCTTCAGCCGTGGTTTTGAATCCGTTTGGCGTATTAACGTATAAAAGATGCATTTGCGCACCCACCGCATTGGCAAATTTTTGAGCCGCGGTGAACGGCTTTCTGCATTCGGCTGAGAAATCGGTAGCAAATACAAAATCGTTTACCTCGAAATTGGGGTGTTTATTCTTGATCACGAGTACGGGGATATCCGAAGTACGTACTACTTTTTCAGTATTGCTTCCAATAAACATCTCCTTAAATCCACTGAGACCGTGTGAACCCATAACAATAAGGTCGATCTGCTTCTCGTTAACGGCAAGCTTGATATCATCGTAGATCTCACCATGTCCAATGGCCTCTTTGATCACAATATCCTGCAGGTATGGTTTTTTTAATAATTTCTTGAATTCGTTTTCCGCCAACTTGATGAAAAATATTGACTGGGGCATAGCCCCTGTAGACCCCGATGTGCTTAGTTGGGAAGGCAGGTTCAGGGAATGTTCCAGGTAGATGGTGCTGTTGTTTTTCAACGCCAGCTGCGCTGCCACTTTAAGGGCATTTTCGGCTTGGGGGGAAAAGTCTGTGGGGACCAGGATTCGTTTCATCTAAATGGGTTTTGTTTCCGCCTTGATCAGATGACATTCACCAAATTGAAAAAAGGAGACTAATGCCTCTAATAAAGAACAATTTGGCTCATTTCATAAGTTAAGATTTGGAAGGTTATCGTAATTTAAAATACAAAAATTTTCTCTAAAGCTAATGATTTTTTAAATACCGAAAATTGTAGTATATTTGCACCGAATTTATTAGGAGCAAGGTGAGGGGACGGAAAGTCCCCTCTTTTTATAGCCAGAATTGATGCGGGAGAAAATAGCCGAATTATTACAACATGCACTGGACGAGAATCCGTCCTTGTTTTTGATCGATCTTACGATCACAGAGAACAATCAAATTCGTGTTACCATCGATGGAGATGAAGGAGTGAAAGTGGAGGACTGTATCGCCATTAGTCGTGCGATCGAACACAACCTGGATCGCGATAATGAAGACTTTTCACTGGAAGTACTTTCGGCGGGTGTTTCAGAACCGCTAACACTGAAACGACAGTATAAAAAGAACCTTGGCAGAAAGCTATCTCTCAAAACCGGCAACGAAAAACTGGAGGGTAAATTAACCCAGGTGGATGATGAAGGGATCACCTTGCGTTGGAAAACTCGTGAACCCAAACCGGTGGGAAAAGGAAAAGTAACCGTAGAAAAGGTGGCCACGGTCCCCTTTCAAGATATTGTAGAAGCAAAAGTTATGATAACATTTAATTAGTTGATATGGAAAATTTAGCGTTGATCGAATCATTTTCAGAATTTAAAGATGATAAGCTTATAGACAGAGTTACGCTCATGGCTATATTGGAAGACGTATTCAGAAATGCACTGAAGAAGAAATATGGAAGTGATGATAATTTCGATATCATTATTAACCCAGATAAAGGGGATTTAGAGATTTGGCGAAATCGCGTGGTGGTCGCCGATGGTGAAGTGGAAGACCCCAACGAAGAAATCTCCCTTACCGAAGCAAGAAAGATCGAAGACGACTTTGAAGTTGGAGAGGATGTATCTGAAGAAGTGAAGCTCATCGACCTGGGTCGGCGTTCGATCCTCGCTCTTAGGCAAAACCTCATCTCCAAGATCCACGAACACGACAATACGAACATTTATAAGCAATTCAAAGAGCTTGAAGGCGAGATATATACAGCCGAAGTGCACCATATTAGGCACCGGGCTGTTATTTTATTGGACGACGATGGTAACGAGATCATCCTTCCGAAAGACAAACAAATCCCATCCGATTTCTTTAGAAAAGGGGACAATGTTCGCGGGATCATTGAAAGTGTGGAACTAAAAGGAAATAAACCTGCCATTATCATGTCAAGGGCCAATCCCTTGTTCCTTGAAAAATTATTCGAGCAGGAGATCCCTGAAGTATTCGACGGTTTGATCCAGGTGAAAAAAGTAGTCCGAATTCCAGGTGAAAAAGCCAAAGTGGCTGTAGATTCCTACGACGATCGAATCGATCCTGTAGGTGCCTGTGTGGGAATGAAAGGTTCCCGAATCCATGGGATCGTACGTGAGCTGGGTAATGAGAATATCGATGTGATAAATTACACCAACAACTTAAACCTCTTCATCACTCGGGCCTTGAGTCCGGCGCGTGTTACCTCCATCAACATCGATGAGGAAACAAAACGTGCAGAAGTTATACTGAAGCCTGAAGAAGTTTCGAAGGCAATTGGACGTGGAGGACATAATATTCGACTTGCGGGTCAATTAACTGGGTATGAGATAGACGTCCTTCGAGAAGGAGCTGAAGAAGATGTAGAATTGACCGAATTCTCAGATGAGATCGAAGAATGGATCATCGAGGAATTTAAGAAAATAGGATTGGACACTGCAAAAAGTGTCTTGGAAAAAGACATTCCGTTTTTGTTGAGTAGTACCGATCTGGAAGAGGAGACCATTCAGGAAGTGGTCAACATATTAAAAGAAGAATTTGAAGAGTAGGCACAAGAATGCCTACATTTACACTTCAAAAATTTAAAAGAATAACAGTTTAGCAGTATATGGCGGAAGTAAAAACAATGAGACTTAGTAAAGTACTGAGGGAATTCAACATTTCACTGGATCGTGCCGTGGAGCACTTGGCAGCGAATGGTTACGAGATCGAGGCACGTCCTACGACCAAGATCAGTGACGACGAATACCAGGTACTTTTTGATGAGTTTCAAACAGACAAGAGTAAAAAGGTAGCTTCCAAGGAAGTTGGTGAGGAAAAGCGGAAGGAGAAGGAAGAATTGCGTCTGGCCCGTGAGAAGGAGCAGGAGGAAAAGCAGCCGGAATCTCGTGTCATTAAAGCCGAAGCTAAACTGGACGGCCCCAAACAAGTGGGGAAGATCGACCTGGACAAGAAGAAAGAATCGAAGGAAGAGGCACCTGCAAAGGAAGAGGTGGTAGAGGAAGCTCCAAAAACCAAGAAGACAGCCACCAAAAAACCTGCTGCTAAGACCACTGCAAAGAAGAAAGTCGAAGAGGCAGAAGCCAAAGCAGAGCCGGAAGCACCTTCAAAAAAAGAAGAGACGCCAGCCGAGAAAGTAAAGACACAGTATAAGAAGTTGGACGGTCCCAACTTCACAGGCAAAAAGATCGATCTTTCGGTATTCAAAAAACCGGAAAAGAAGAAGGAAGAGAAGTCTGCCGACTCCAAAGCCGAAAAGAAAGGTCGTAGAAGACGTATCAGTAAAGAGCCTGCGAAAGGTGGAAATAACTACCGGGACAATCGCGGCAGAGGAAAAGGCCGCAGCCATACACCCAAGGAGGAACCCAGCGAGGAGGAAGTACAGAAACAAGTGCGAGAGACCCTGGAAAAATTACAGGGGAAATCGTCCAAAGGAAAAGGAGCCAAGTACAGGAGAGAAAAAAGAGATATCCACCGTCAGAAGACCGAGGATGACCTGGCATTACAGGAATCGGAAAGCACAATTCTTAAAGTAACAGAATTTGTTACTGTAAGTGAAGTAGCTACCATGATGAATGTTCCCGTTACGCAGGTGATATCGGCCTGTATGTCATTGGGAATGATGGTGACCATGAATCAACGATTGGATGCGGAAACGCTCACCATCGTAGCCGAAGAATTTGGTTACACCGTAGAATTTGTCACTGCCGATATCGAGGAAGCCATCCAGGAGGAAGAAGATGCCCCGGAAGATCTGGAACCAAGAGCTCCTATCGTAACCGTAATGGGGCACGTAGACCATGGTAAAACGTCCCTGCTGGATCATATTCGTGAAGAGAATGTGATCGCCGGGGAATCCGGAGGGATTACCCAGCACATTGGTGCCTATGGGGTACAACTTGAAAACGGACAAAAGATCGCATTCCTGGATACGCCGGGGCACGAGGCCTTTACGGCCATGCGAGCACGTGGTGCCCAGGTAACCGACCTTGCTATTATCGTGGTGGCTGCAGATGATGACATCATGCCACAAACCAAAGAAGCCATTTCCCATGCACAGGCAGCGGGAGTGCCAATTGTGTTTGCCATCAACAAAATAGATAAGCCTACCGCCAATGCAGAGAAGATCAAGGAAGGACTAGCCAATATGAACTTATTGGTGGAAGACTGGGGCGGAAAGATACAATCACATGACATTTCAGCTAAAACGGGTGAAGGGGTTAATGAGTTATTGGAAAAAGTTTTGTTGGAAGCAGAGTTACTGGAACTGAAAGCCAACCCGGACAAACCGGCCAACGGTACCGTTGTAGAAGCCTTCCTCGATAAAGGAAGAGGTTATGTTTCAACCATTCTGGTTCAAGGAGGAACATTGCGAATAGGAGATTACGTATTAGCCGGACAGCATAGTGGTAAGGTGAAAGCCATGCACGATGAACGCGGTAAAAAGATAAAGGCTGCAGGCCCTTCAACCCCGGTATCTATATTGGGCTTGGATGGCGCACCACAGGCCGGTGACAAGTTTAATGTCTTCGATGATGAACGCGAAGCCAAGGACATCGCGAATAAGAGAACTCAATTGCAACGCGAGCAATCGGTGCGTACACAACGTCATATTACCTTGGATGAAATTGGACGTCGAATCGCCCTAGGTGATTTCAAGGAGTTGAATATCATTTTGAAAGGAGATGTGGACGGTTCGGTAGAAGCACTGACGGATTCGTTCCTCAAACTTTCTACGGAAGAGATCCAGGTTAACATAATTCACAAGGGAGTAGGAGCCATCACAGAAAGTGACGTTCTTCTTGCTTCAGCATCCGATGCCATCATCATTGGTTTCAACGTGCGACCAATGGGGAATGCGCGTACGATTGCAGACCAGGAGGAAATCGACATTCGCATGTACTCCATCATTTACGATGCCATCAACGACTTGAAGGATGCGATGGAAGGAATGCTGTCTCCGGTAATGAAAGAAGAGATCACAGGTACTGCAGAAGTCCGTGAGACCTTTAAGATCTCCAAAGTGGGGACCATTGCAGGATGTATGGTATTAACCGGAAAGATCTTCAGAAACTCCGGAATTCGATTGATCCGCGATGGAGTAGTGGTTTATACAGGTGAACTGGAGTCGTTGAAGCGATTCAAAGATGATGTGAAGGAAGTCGCCAAAGGATACGACTGCGGTATGCAGATAAAAAACTACAACGATTTGAAAGAACTAGATATCATCGAGGCCTTCCAGGAGGTTGCAGTGAAGAAGAAACTTTAGTTCGATAGTTAGTGAACAAAAAAAGCTCCGCGAATTTTCAGGCGGAGCTTTTTTTGTTTTTAGCACTTCAACTATTACTCTGGGAAACCATCACTATCCATGATCTCTTCCATTTGAGAGATATGTCGGTCACTGTGAGCAGACATGAACAAGATAATTTGGTACCCGTCTACCGTTCCGAAGGGAAACGTCTGTGCCCGGTTCCGCAGATCATCCTTGGTAGTTTTCACATATTCGATATTCGCTCTTCGTTTCTCGACGAAAGTTTCCATCGTTGCATCGTGCGTTCCAAATTTACCGGTGGGCTCAAATGGCTTTTGGGTTTTTACTTTATTGGAACGGTCTTTCATCATAGCGATTAGATCTGCATCTTTTATTTGTACTTTTTCACGATTCTTGGGATCGGCAGGGCTTTGAACAAGCCCTTGCAGCATATCGGAAAATGCTACTTCAGAGATGGTAATATGCTCCACGCATTCGGCGATAGACCATGAGTCTTCCGTTACTTTGTAGTTTAGCTGGTCCTTCGTTAGGTCTTCAAGAGCATCCATGAGGCGATCCAAAGAAGTACTGAGTTCAGATACGGCCATTTTACGCTCTTCGTCGGTAAGTTGTGAATCGGAAACGGTAAAGGCTACCAGCGCCAATACACAAAGTGAGATAAAAAGTGTTTTCATTATTTAGAGATTTAATTGTTTTTAATAAATAGATGTAGGTAAGGTACGAAATAGGACAATTATTTTGAATTTCTTTATTGTCATTAACAGGAGAATGGAATATGCACCGGATCCTACTGGTTCGAGTAAGTTATTTCGTTGGTTTTAGTATGAAGGCCGTGGGGAAGTTTCTATGCACTTCCAGCAAGGCACGGTCTGCTGCAATACGCGTGGAGAAATTGCCCACCCAGACTTTGTAATTGGGGGTTTCGTATTCGATGGAAGCGGGCCAGCTTGCATATTTGTTACGGTAACTTCCCAAGACCGTATTAGCCCTGTTGAGGTTGCCGTAATACAGTTGAATAGTATAACCGTCGGTGAGTTTATTTTCTTTTTCCAGGGATTTTTTCAGATCCAGTAACTGAGTGATTTTCGCATCCTGATTAATGGTTAAAGTGCCGGATTGTGCAACAACACTTTCCGAAGAAAAAAACACTAAAACACCTAAAATCAATAACTTAATCAACTTGCTCATTTTCATCTTGTTTCGTCTTTGATACAAATGTAAAGCTTAATAACTTTTGAAGCTTCAAATTTATTATTTAGAATTATTATAAATTAGTTCTTAACACTTTATTTGGATTTAGAAAATCGACTTTATGCCTTACTTTTGCACAGTTATTTGCGGCACGATTGATCGTTTTAAAATATGGTGTTTTTATTACCAATTGCGTGCCAAACTTATGGACAATAATATAACCGATCGTATGGAACAGGTAAGTTACCGGAATCTACTCTCTAAATTGTCATTTGTATTGTTAGCTTTCTCGCTAACTTTTTCAATTTCTCAAAGCACATTTGCCTCCAATTATACCCTGCCCACCCAAGCCATAGACACCGCACAAGGAGAAGCCCTTTTTAAGGCCAATTGTGCTTCCTGTCACCAGTTGTACAAGAAAAGAACCGGCCCTGCACTTTTCGGAGTTGGTGATAAGTACGATCGTGATTGGTTATATACCTGGATCAAGAACAGCCAGGAAATGGTAAAGTCGGGTGATGCCCAGGCGGTCGCTATTTTTGAAGAATACAACGGCTCTGTCATGCAGGCCTTTCCGCAACTCACCAATGAAGACATTGACAACATCATTGCTTATACCTATACCGAGAAAAAGGTACCGGCGCCTATTATAGACGACACTACCGCAGCTGCAACAAGTGGCGGAGGAGTCTCCAATAATATTATTTTGGGTATCCTGGCATTGGTATTTCTCATGTTGGTGGTAGCATTGTTTGCAGTAAACAGAACACTTAGAACCTTTGCCGACAAGCAAGGCATCGAAGTTCCGAAAAAAGAACCTCGTCCTGCGGTTTGGAAATTATTTGTGCAAAACCAATTCCTGGTGTTGGTCACTTCGATCTTCCTATTACTCGCAGCCGGATATTACATGTATGGTTGGATGATGCAGGTTGGAATTGATGAGGGTTATGCACCTGTACAGCCTATCCACTATTCACACCGAATCCACGCCGGTACCAATCAAATCGATTGTAAGTATTGCCATAGTTCGGCAAGAAAGAGTAAACATTCCGGCATCCCTTCGCTTAACGTCTGTATGAATTGCCATAAAAATATTGCCGAAGTCGCTGCCGAGACTCAGGCAGAAGGTTTGGATGAATACGGAGTGGACTACAATGCAGAGATCCAAAAGCTGTATGCAGCGGTAGGTTGGGACGAAGGAGCCCAGGCGTACACCGGTGAAGAGAAACCCGTGAAGTGGGTGCGAATACATAACCTTCCCGACTTTGCTTATTTCAATCACTCCCAGCACGTGACGGTGGCGGGTGTTGAATGCCAGAAATGTCACGGACCTGTTGAAGAAATGGAGATCATGTCTCAATTTGCTCCGTTGACCATGGGATGGTGTATCAACTGTCACAGGGAGACAAATGTGGACACAGAAAACAATGAATACTACGTGAAGATACATGAGGAACTCTCCAAGAAATATGGAAAGGATAAATTGACCATTGCCGAATTAGGAGGTTTAGAATGCGGAAAGTGTCACTACTAAAAGTTGAATTTGAATAATATTTCAGAATAATATGGCATCAAACAAGAAATACTGGAAAAGTGTTGAAGAGTTGAACGAAAACAGCTCTATTGTTGAGACGCTAAAACAGAACGAATTTACCGAGCCCATTCCAACCGATACGTTTTTGGGTGATAAGGATTCGTTAGCTGCCAGCTCAACCACTCGTCGCGATTTCTTAAAATATGTTGGATTCTCCACGGCTGCTGCATCACTTGCGGCTTGTGAAGGACCTGTTATCAAATCGATTCCCTATGTGGTCGCACCGGATGAAATTGTTCCCGGCGTAGCCAATTATTATGCTACTACCCTTTCAGATGGATTCGACTTTGCCAATGTGCTGGTTAAAACCAGGGAAGGGCGACCTATTAAGATTGATCGGAATGACCTGGCACAATCTGGAGGAAGTGTAAATGCGCGAGTGCATGCATCTGTATTATCCATGTACGACGCCAACCGACTTCAGGGGCCCAAAGAAGATGGAAATGACATTAGCTGGGAACGATTCGATACAGTAGTTGCCCAGAAGATGAATGAAATGTCTGGCAAGGATGTGGTTTTACTCACCCAAACTTTTGCCAGCCCTTCAACCTCAAAATTGATCGAGGCGTTCGTTGCAAAGTATCCAAACGTTCGGCATGTGATCTACGATACGGTTTCTTCTTCGGAAGCATTGGATGCCTTTCAAAATAAATTCGGAACAAGAGGCCTGGCCAATTACGATTTCTCGAAAGCCGAGGTGATCGTCTCGGTAGGAGCCGATTTCCTGGGTGACTGGCAAGGTGGAGGTTATGAAGCAGGATATGCCAAAGGACGCATTCCGAAGAATGGGAAAATGTCCAAACATTACCAGTTCGAGTCTAACATGACCTTATCCGGCGCCAATGCCGATGTTCGTATACCGGCTACGCCCGCCCAACAAAAGGAGATCGTTAAGGCCCTTACTGGCGGGAATGCCTCCGGACTCCCTGAGCATATCATGGAAGCGGTAAATAAAGCTAGCGCCCAATTGAAGAAGGCAGGGAGTAATGGTGTTGTGATCACCGGACTTCCCGATGTAGCCTCTCAAACACTGGCCTTGGAATGCAATGAAGGAGGAACGGTTATGGACCCAACTTCTCCCAGGCTAACCGCCATGGGAAGCACTTCGGAAGTGATGAATGTGATGAATGGCGTTATGAGCGGAAGTGTAAAGGGATTGATCACTGTTGGGGTGAATCCGGTTTATTCTTTCCCTGGAACAGGATTCGAAGAAGCTTATAAAAATCTTGAATTTTCCCTGGCCTTTGCAATACGTGAAGACGAAACGGCCTCCCTGGCAAAGCTCGTAGGAGCTACTCCGCATTACCTGGAGTCCTGGGGCGATGCTCAATTGCAAAAAGGGACGTTCAGTTTGATACAACCTACCATTCGTCCGTTGTTCAACACACGTCAATTTCAGGATTGCCTGGTTCAGTGGACCAATAATGGTGATTCCTACTACGACTATATAAAAACCATGTGGTCCGATACGGTTCTTACCAACGGAATTTCATGGTCCAAAGCATTGCACGACGGCGTGGTTGTGAGTGATGCTGAAGTGAGCACAGATTCAAATACAGCTGGAGGAACCACTGAGTCGTCTACGTCGAATTCGGCCATGGCCGGTTCAATGCAAGGTGCCTTTGATCTAATTCTCTATACTAAAACCGGATTGGGTGATGGGCAACAAGCCAACAACCCCTGGTTGCAAGAACTGCCAGATCCTATTACACGAACCAGTTGGGATAACTACGTGACAATTTCTGCTGCAGATGCTGCCGAGTTGGGACTCGAAAATAAAAATGTTGCGAATGGGGCCTTGAACGGAAGCTATGTGAATGTTCGCATGGATGATGTTACCATTGAACGGGTTCCCGTTCTCATACAACCCGGACAGGCCAAAGGTACAGTGGGATTGGCATTGGGATATGGGAGAAAGGCTGCCATTCAAAGTGAAATGCAGACC
>JABDNM010000229.1 GCA_013043825.1 Flavobacteriaceae bacterium | reverse complement strand
GCCGCATCCAAGGCAATTCCCGAACCCGTCACTCCTCCCCCAATAATAACGAGGTCGAACTTCACCTCTTTTAATACTTCAATCTGCTGCTTCCTGTCTAAAATCGAAAAATTCATATCAGCCGTTTGAGGCGGTGCTTTTGGTTCTTGTTACGGCCTGTTGCCACTTTGAATATTTTGTGTTTCGGGTTTCATCATCCATGGTAGGTAAGAATTTGCGATCCACTTCCCGCAAATTTTCTATATCCTCAAGCCTCCATACACCGGCTTCGATCCCTGCAAGCATGGCGGCTCCCAGGGCTGTAACTTCCAGCATTTTGGGCCTGTCCACAGGGACATCCAAAATATCAGACTGAAATTGCATAAGATAGTTATTGGCACTGGCCCCTCCATCCACCTTCAAACTTA
This sequence comes from Flavobacteriaceae bacterium, assembly GCA_013043825.1. GTDB lineage: Bacteria > Bacteroidota > Bacteroidia > Flavobacteriales > Flavobacteriaceae > Aureisphaera. The sequence goes on along the minus strand of JABDNM010000229.1, from coordinate 23,978 downwards.
GAAGTTCATTGTCACTATCGGCTATCATGGCATTGATAACGTCCTTGGTCTGGTAAGCGAGTGCTTCCACAGTGGCCTTAATAACTTCCTCTCGTCCCATATCGAGGGTAAGCCCGTAGATGGCACCCTTGGCATCGGCATCCCAATGAGGAGCTCCTAATCCTGCGAAGGCCGGTACCACGAATAAATTTTGAAGTGGTGGGATACCTTCACAGATCGCCTCAGTTTCGGAAGCATTTTCGATCAGTTTCATCTTATCGCGCAACCACTGGATGGCAGCACCCCCCACAAAAATACTTCCTTCCAGCACATAGCTGATCTCCTGTTCTTTCAAACTGCAGCCCAAGGTAGTTAGTAATCCATTGTTCGAGCTTAGGTGCTTTTTACCTGTATTCATTAACAAAAAACAGCCAGTTCCATAGGTGTTCTTTGCGATTCCGGGTTTGTATCCACCCTGGCCAAAAAGCGCTGCTTGTTGATCGCCGGCAACACCCAAGATCGGTATGGCGTGCCCATTATAATCCACTATGCCGAATTCCGAAGAAGATGTCTGCACCTTGGGTAATACAGAAGTGGGTATGTCCAGTGCATGGAGTAAGGTATTGTCCCAATTCAATTCTTTTATATTAAATAACATAGTGCGGGAGGCATTGCTGTGATCGGTGACATGCTTTTCTCCATTGCTGAACTTATAGATCAGCCAACTGTCGACAGTTCCAAAGAGTAGCTCCCCAGCTAGTGCCTTCTCACGGGCCCCTGAGACGTTCTCAAGGATCCATTTCAACTTGGTGCCAGAGAAATAGGAGTCAATTACCAAGCCAGTGTGTTCCTTAACATAGGATTCAAGACCCGATTCTTTGAGCACCTCACAAATGGGAGTAGTACGCTTGTCCAACCAGACGATGGCGTTATAAATAGGCTCTCCGGTACGCTTATCCCAAACTACGGTAGTCTCCCGTTGATTGGTGATCCCTATCCCGGCGATCTCCTCCGGGTGCACCCCGGTTTTTACCATTACTTCATGAAATGTAGTTCTCTGATCGTTGAAGATCTCAACAGGGTCATGTTCTACCCAGCCGGATTGCGGGTAGAACTGGGTTAATTCTTTTTGGGCGATTGCTTCTATTCCACCCTGCAGGTTGAATAATATTGAACGTGTACTTGTTGTTCCCTGATCGAAGGCAACGACATATTTCTTCTTCATAATCCCTCAGTTTGTTGTCTAACGGAAAATTAGATAAGTACTTAAGACTAATACGACAATGACGATTCCAACTACGACGGTATGCTTCCAAGGAGTAGTATCGATCTCCTCGGTGATCTGTGGCACATAAATGTCCTTTTTTGGATACAACTTTCCAATTATTAGCATGATGGCGATGTTTATAACAAACAGTATGCCCATGACATGCAAGAAATGAGGATAAGCGGTTGCCTTTATAATTCCCAATTGTTTTGAATCGGTTATACCATTTGCTGCTGCTTCAGCGAGGGCCGAATCAACGAAATAAGGACTGAGTACAAACTGACTAACAAGGTACATCAACACCCCCAACGTAAGAGTGATCTTGGCGCCCAATGCGGGTACTTTTTTGGTGGTTATTCCAACCAGTACTACTGCGAGAATGGGTACACTCAAACTTCCCAATGATTCCTGGATGTACGCAAATAAACCATCCGGGGCATTGGCGATGAATGGCGCTATGATCATGGAGATAATTGCGATCAGGAGTCCAAATAATTTTCCAGCCTTTACAGTTTGATGTTCGGTGGCCGATTTTTTAAAATACTGTTTGTACAGGTCAAACCCGAATAAGGTGGCACTACTATTCAGCAAACTGTTGAATGAGCTAAGAACGGCACCAAATAGTACGGCAGCGAAGAAGCCCATTAAAGCTCCAGGTAAAACACGTTTGACAAGGGCGGGATAGGCCTGATCTGCATTGGCGAGGTCGCCCTGGAACAAATGCCAGGCGATGATTCCCGGCAATACCACGATCACAGGAATCAGGAATTTTACGAAGGCGGCCAACAACATTCCCTTTTGGCCTTCTTTCAAACTTTTTGCTCCAAACACACGTTGAAGGATGGATTGGTTGGTTCCCCAGTAATAAAGCTGGGCGATCATCATACCGGTAAAGATGGTACCAATGGGAATGGAGGCGTCTACGTCACCGATGGCGTCGAATTTATCCGGATTACTTTCCCACAGGGTATTCAACCCCTCGGTAAAACTACCATCACCAATCACCATCAAACCGAAAATAGGTATTAACAGTCCTCCAATGAGTAGCCCAATAGCATTGATAAGATCGGAAACGGCGACTGCTTTCAGACCTCCGAAGATGGCATACAAAATCCCAATGGCCCCAACGGCCCAGACACAGATCCATAGCACCGTTGTTTCACTCATGCCCAGGGTAGTGGGCAGATCGAACATGGTGCTAAATGCCAGCGATCCGGAATACAAAATGGTAGGTAGTAGTACTATGCCGTAGGCAATTAAGAATAAGAGTGATAAAAGTGCTTTGGTTTGTTGATCAAACCTATTTTGAATGAACTCTGGAATGGTCGTAATTCCTGATCGCATGTATTTCGGTAAGAGAAAAATAGCCGCAATTACGATAGCAATGGCCGCCAGGGTCTCCCAGGCCATGACCAGGACTCCTTCAGCAAACGACTGACCATTCAAACCTACAATTTGCTCTGCAGAAAGATTAGTGAGTAAAAGTGAACCTGCGATCGTGATCGCTCCGAGGCTCCGACCTCCTAAATAAAAACCATCGGCAGATCTTTCATCGGTACCCCGGGTGGAGCGCCAGGCAATTATACCAACTAGTAAAGTAAAACCAATAAATGAAAAAGCTGAGAGCATATTGAATGTTTAAGGATTGTCTATTTAGCGAAATTATTACGGGTAAAATTTATACGGTATTATGATTGGATCTGAAATGTTTACGAATACACTTCGGGTTTAAATATATTGATAATTTTATTCTTCATTAGTCTATGAGTAACAAAATGACAACCTTACACTACAGATTGGTCCTTATAATTTGAAAAACTTGAAGATTATTTCGACTGCGCCAACATACGCACAATCTCTTGCTCATCGATTTGACAATTCGCTCCTTTCTTGGAGGCAACAAGACCTCCAACAACACATGCTCTTTGCAGTGCCAGCTTGGGGGGTGTGTTGTTCAAAAATAACTCATAGATTAAGGTAGCCAGGAAGGAATCCCCAGCTCCCACAGTATCTACTACCGATACTTTGATCCCTTTCTGCTGAAACAATTCACCTTCAAAAAACAACATAGCTCCCTCCTCCCCCATGGTTACGCAAATTCCTTCTGTGTTTGTGGTCTTCAGTAACCACTGAATACGGGCCGTATGTTCTTTTTCATTACAACCCAGATCCGCGCACAACTCTACCAGTTCTTCGTCATTCAGTTTAATGAAATCGGCAATCTGCATCAATTCATACACCATGGAAGTATTATAATGAGGTGCGCGTAAATTTACATCGAAGATCTTGGTTTGAGCAACTTCCAGCAACTCTCGCAAGGTGACGATGTTATAGCTTCCTCGTACAGCCAGAGTTCCGAAGACAAAAAATGGTGCTCTTCGTACCTGGCCCACAGCGGTCGAATTTAATTTTATCGCGTCCCAGGCAACCGGCTGGTTGATTTGATAGGAAGCGCCGCCAGTAGTATCCAGCGTGATCTCGACCTTTCCGGTTTCCAGGGTATCATCTGTTTGAATAAGTTGAGTAGACATACCCGTTTCTTGGATGGAAGCCATGGCATCCAAGCCATAGGCATCAGACCCTATTCGACTAATAATTGCTACATCCACACCATAGGAGTGCAGTCGTAGAGCAACATTCAAAGGAGCACCTCCTATCACCTCTCTATCGGGAAAGATATCCCATAATATTTCTCCAAAACATATGACTGTTGGATCACTCATCGTCTTCGGTAAGTTGTTTTTCAAGATCTTCCAAGGAAATCCCTTTGGTTTCCGGCATTTTGAACAAGGCCCAAAGTAATTGAAGCACCATCATGGCTGCGAAGAAATAGTAGATCACTTCCGTATTGTCTTTGAATAATCCTGCTTTGTCATCGATGAAAAACGGAGTGATCAAAGTTATGACTGCCGCCAGCACCCAGTGAGTTCCGGTTCCCCAACTTTGTCCGTAAGAACGTACTCTGTTCGGAAAGATTTCGGAAATAAACACCCAAATAACTGCGCCTTGTCCCACGGCATGGGAGGCTACAAAAACGCAGATGAAAGTAAGTAATAACGTTGGACTGAGATCGTATTGGAAACAAACACCTACCATGATCAGACTGAGAATGTACCCAATAGACCCAATAATTATAAGTTGTCTTCGTCCCAGCCTGTCAATTAGTCGAATACCGATAAGTGTGAAGAATAAATTCACAATTCCAATGGATATGGCGTTGAACAAGGAGTCACTTCCACCCAGTCCAGCTTGTTCCAAAATCCGCGGTGCATAGTATAACACAAAGTTGATCCCAGACAATTGATTGAAAAAGGCGATCAGGAATCCCAACCACAAGACCCTTTTATATTTTTTCTGAAATAGTTTATCGCTGCTTTTCGGCAATTTCAAATCCTCACGAATTTCCTGAAGTTTCTGTTTCGCCAATTCAATATTTTGATAAATGATCTGAAGCACACTAAGTGCTGCTTCATCATCCTTCTTCTCCAGGACCAGCCAGCGTGGACTATTTGGAACTGTGAGCACCATTAAAGTATAAGCCAATGCCGGTACCGCCTCGATACCCAACATAAATCTCCAATCATTCGCTCCACCCACTCCTTCGAGTAACCAGTTCGATATAAAGGCGATCATGATCCCAAAAACGATGCAAAACTGATAAAGCGCCACCAGTCGACCACGCTTATCGGAAGCCGTTATCTCTGAGATATATACCGGAGCAGCTACCGAAGAGGCTCCTACTCCCACACCGCCAATAAACCGCATCACCGAAAAAGTATAGGGATCCTGAGCCAAGGCGCTTCCCAAGGCAGAGATAAGAAATAAGATCCCGATCCAGAGCAGGGTTTTCTTTCGCCCCAATCGCTTTGCGGGGATCCCACCGGTAAGCGCACCCAGGACCGTTCCCCAAAGTGCCATGCTCATTATGAATGTGCCGTGCATTAAAGGAGAGAGGTTCCAAATACTTTGGATGGGTTGATCTGCTCCGCTGATTACGATGGTGTCGAATCCAAACAAAAAGCCAGCGAGAGCGACCGTGATGGACCAGATAAATATTTTATTCATGTTTCCAAATTGAGGTTAGTGTATGGATCGAAAAGTTCTTTAAGGTGGCGTTTTCTTCTCCGGAAATTAGTAGCTGGTTGTAGGGTTTTTCTGGAAAAAATTGATTGGTAAATATATAACGTCCTCCCTCCACAAAGATCTCAATGGAAGAGGCGTCCACAATGATACGAACTTCTGCTAGTTCATTTTTCGGTTTATAGGGTTGTGTTTGAAGGTCACCCGCAAAGCGCTCCTCAAAGCTTATCCTCCCCGATTTTCTTCGATCAAATTGCAACTCTTCTTGTTTCGGAGCTATGCTAAATACCGCCGACTCTCCCAAATCATTGCCCAAAGTCACCTCGAGAGCTTCAGAGAGATTGGCCTGAAATTTTATGTCGGATGTGCTGAGAGAATCATTTGAGATATTAAATGGTGCAGACAATTGTATAGCATCATGCACAAGGGCTTCCGAAGAAATACTAGAGATCGCGTCAAGAGGATAGCTCTTCAGAAAATACGAATTCCCCTCCTGATGCAGACTCATTGTACGTGGGAGCGTCATGGCACTGCGCCATACTTCAGTAGGCGTTTTTTGTGCGTAGTCCCAATTGCTCATCCATCCTATAAAAATTCGTTCATCCTCGGGGGTATTATTATAGGTAACTCCTGCATAATTATCCCGTCCCCAATCGATCCATTTTGCTTCAGTGTGATCTGTCGTAAATTGTTTTCCGTCGAAGTCTCCCAGGAAATATTGAGTTCCAGATCCGCCGTTGGGAGCCCCGGGGTTAATGCTGATGAGCAAGACATGTTTTATTTCCTTACTTCCTACAACTTGTAATTCAAAAAGATCCGGACATTCCCAAACTCCTCCGTGAGCACCTTCATTTTTGCCAAATTCACTCAAAAGTTCCCATGATTTCAAATCTTTAGAGCTGTAAAATTTAGCATGGTCTCCTGCCACCAAGGTCATGATCCATTGTGCACTTTCCTGGTCCCAGGCTACCTTGGGGTCCCTAAAATCCTTGATATTGGTGTTTCCTATTACGGGGTTTCCTTCGTATTTCTCCCAGCGATCTCCATTGTCCAAGCTGTAAGCTATGCCTTGCGTTTGAAAATCCAATCTACCGGATTTTTCACCTTCGATAGAATGGTAGGTATAGATGGCTACCAAAGGAGGGTTTTCTTTTGTACCAAATCCGGAGGTGTTCTCAAGATCTACCACGGCACTCCCCGAAAAAATATACCCGAGATCATCCGGATATAAGGCAATGGGTTTATGCTCCCATTTAATTAGATCCTTGCTCACCGCATGGCCCCAATGCATCGGTCCCCAAACAATATCATCCGGATAGTATTGATAGAATAAATGATAGATCCCTTGATGATAAACCAGGCCATTGGGGTCGTTCATCCACTTGGAAGGAGGAGAAAAATGGAATTGCGGTCGGTACGGTTGATCGTAATTTTGATCCTCACTAAGCGTAGTTTGAATAGAGGTGTTGCTATTGGTTTCAGTATTCTTGCAGCAAATACCAATCACCAAGAAAAGGTATAACAAATATCTCATGGATTTCAGGTTAGTGGGAACCCTAAATATATGAATATTCTGAAAGTGTTAGGAGGACTTTTTATTTTGTGGAATTACGGACTACTAATTTGGTCTCCAAAACCTTAGTGATAGGTTTGAAAGGAAGCTCCTTACGCTTGGCCTTCATTTCCTTGAGTAATGTCTTGAAGGTGGCCTTGCCCATTTTATAACCGGGTTGATCGATGGTACTTAGAGAAGGGGTAATGGCAGAAGAGATAAACCAATTGCTAAAGCCCATGATCGAAATATCATCCGGCACCTTGATCCCATTGTCATTGAATACCGAAATGGCTCCAATCGCCACAAGATCGGTGATACAAAACAACCCGTCTATATCATCATGTTCTGACATTAACTTCTTGGCCGCCTCGATACCGTCCTTATAATCCACTCGTTCGCAGATGTACACCAGGGAAGGATCGTATTGGATCCCATGATCTTCCAGGGCTTTTTTGTAGCCCAGAAAGCGATCGATAGAATTCTGTGGAAGCAGGGCGCCACGGAAGTGTGCGATGCGCTTACAGCCCGAATCGATTAAATGTTTGGTTGCGACATAAGCCGCTTTCCTATCGTTGATAATGATCTTTGAGCAATCGATGAGTTTGGAGATCTTATCGAACATGACCATGGGGATATTCAAGTCCCTAACTTCTTGCAAGTGTGAGATATCGGTGGAGTTACTCGCCAGCGAGATCATGATCCCATCCACTCGTTTACTGATGAGAAGGTCGATTTGCTTTTGTTCCAATTTATAGGATTCATTGGATTGTAGAATAATAACGAGGTACCCTTTTTTCTCTGCGTGTTCTATGATTCCATTAACTACACTTGAGAAAAAGTGATGCACTACTTCCGGAATTATTAGCCCGACGGTTTTAGATTGCTTGGTGCGAAGATTGACCGCAAAGACATTTGGTTTGTAATGGAGCTTTTTCGCTTCTTCTTTGACCAGGGCTTTGGTCTTTTTACTAACATCCGGGTAATTCTTAAGTGCCTTTGAAACGGTTGTAATTGAGATTCCAAGGTTTTCAGCAATTTGCTTCAAAGTAACTTCTTTCATATCGAGCTTCGGAAAGGTTCCAACAAAAAATTCGGAAGGATCACGCCCCTATTTTGGTTAATGGTTGAAAATGAGTTCAATTACAGAATAAAAAATCGAAAACGTTTTCGGCTGTTAAAATAGCTTTTTTAGATGTGTTTTTTTATAAAATTAAAAAAATTACGTGAAATTAGGCCCTTAATAGCATTTGTTAATAGCTAACAAATAAAGTTTCATAATTAATTAAGTGTTTGTAATTCTACAAAACTGTTATTCTTGATGAAAAGATTTCATAGCGGTTTTATTCGGGTTTTCAGGAATTTGAATGTTTTTCTGTCTACAGGCCAAAATCATTTTAAACGACAGCGAAGCCTTCATCTGCTAAACCCAGGACAATCGTATGAAGATCAGGAATTAACGTGGATTGGAATTAACGTAAATCAACCCTCTATCTTTGCAAAGCAAGCAATACAAATTGTAGTCTGCCACTTGAACCAAATTAAAAGTTCAGTATAACGTCGAAGAATTAGCTGTATTGTTAGGGGGTTGATTTTCTGTTTTAAGATTGTGAGCTTTGAATCGAGATTTGGAATTAAACCGATGGTTTAATAAGAGTGGTTTAATGCTTGGTAGAATATATATTTTGAACAAAAAATTGTATATTTCAGCGCTTAAATGGAGATGGTGTGAATGGAAGATTAGTCAGTGCGATTTTTTTTAGTACATATTAAGGAGTAAATCAGTAACAAGAAAACTATAATTACAAATTAACTTTAAACCGAAAACTATATGAAAAACAAATTACTAACTAAGCTTTTGTTGCTCCCTGTCTTATTATTGATAGGAAGTTCAGCCTTCGCTCAAATCTCCATTAGTGGTACCGTTTCCGATGCGGTCGGTCCCGTTGGAGGAGTTAACGTGATTGAAAAAGGAACTTCCAATGGAGCACAGACTGATTTTGACGGAAATTATTCCCTAAATGATGTAGCAAGCGATGGAACTCTCGTCTTCAGTTACCTGGGATATGCAACCCAGGAAGTTGCTGTTAACGGGCAGTCCACGATCAACGTTACTTTGCAAGAAGATGTAGAGGCGTTGGGTGAGGTCGTTGTAATTGGATATGGTACGACTACCATTAAAGATGCAACGGGTGCTGTTGCTTCCGTTACATCGGAAGAGTTTAACCAGGGTGTAATTACTTCACCGGAGCAATTGATCCAGGGTAAAACTGCAGGGGTACAAATTACCCAAAGTAGTGGTGAGCCTGGTGCTGGGATCGAAGTACGTATTCGTGGTGCGAACTCAATTCGTTCGAACAACAACCCATTATTTGTAGTAGATGGAATTCCACTATCTGGACAAAATACCGCTGCTGAAGGGCAAAATGTTGGATTAGGTACTTCATCATCCAGAAACCCATTAAACTTCTTGAACCCAAGTGATATTGAAAGTATCAGTATCCTGAAAGATGCTTCGGCTACTGCGATCTATGGATCTCGTGGTGCGAACGGGGTAGTGTTTATCACGACCAAATCTGGAAAAGGTGCTCGTGGTGGTAACTGGGAAGTAGGATCAAATATAAGTATCGCCTCTGATGCAAAGCGATATGATTTGCTTTCTGCTGAAGATTATTTAGCGCAATCTGATGCTTTCGGCTTTAACGTTGCCGAAAGAGATTTCGGGGCTTCTACCGATTGGCAGGAAACGATCTTTAGAACTTCGGCTTCTTCCAACAACAACGTGGCATATTCTCACAGCTATACTGATGGTAATGCCAGAGCTACATTCAACTATGGAAAAACTTTTGGTATCATTCAAAATTCCTCACTTGAAAGAATTACAGGAAGATTGAATGCTAACCATCGATTCTTTGACGATGCATTGAAATTAGGCTTGCAAGCAAGTATCTCTCGTGTAAACGACGAGACTGCTCCCTTGAGTGGTAGTGCAGGATTTAGAGGTGACCTTTTGGGAGCCGCTTATTCGGCCAACCCAACCTGGCCAAATGATCCTGATTTCGACGGAACAGGAGGACTTTTGAATCCGGCTACGGTGATTGCCTACACTCAAAACCTTTCTAATACAGATCGTTATTTGATCAACTTCTCTGCAGAATATGACATCATCCCCGAGCTGGCCGCGAAGGTTAACTTAGGATACGATAAGTCTGAATCTGTTCGAGGAGCCATGTCTTCGCCAAAGGCCGTTAACTTCGATCGTGGAGTATTCGGAAATGGTAGAGGATATGTGAATGACTTAAACACAGAGAGCCAGTTAATGGAACTCACTTTAAACTTCAATCAAGACTTCGGTGGAAGCAAATTGGATATCTTAGGGGGTTACTCCTTCCAGGACTTCCAGACTTCCGGAAGAAATGTTGAAGGATATGGATTCTTTACAGATGATATGAACCAAATGCAAAGAGATCTGGATAATACTGCCAACGCAGTTGAAGCCAGAATTCCAACAGACGACTATCAGTCGTATGGTTTTGCAGGTAACATCAGCGAAGGAATCTTTGTGAACCGTCTTACTAACCCCTTGATGACCGAATTTATTCCTTCGTTCAATGGTTTACGAGTACGGTCATTATTTGCAGATACGTTTGACAACACCGATGAGCTTCAATCATTCTTCGGAAGAGTAAACTATACAATTGCAGATAAATACCTAATCACTGCAACAATGAGAGCGGACGGATCTACACGATTCAGTACCGATAACCAATATGGTTACTTCCCTTCCGGTGCAATTGCCTGGAAGATACATGAGGAAGATTTCGTTGGTGACGGAGTTTCTACTTTGAAACTTAGAGTAGGTGGTGGTATTACTGGTAACCAGGAAGGACTTGGTTTTGGTAACTTCATCGGACGAAGAAGATTTAGTGCTATTGGTCCGGATGATGGAGGAAATATCAACTTCAATACCTCCGAAACATTCCCATCCAGTCAGGTTGCATTTGCTGAAAATGATTTGAAATGGGAAGAGACCTTGCAATATGGTGGGGGAATCGATTTCGGATTTGGAAACGATCGTTTTACTGGTTCTATTGATGTATATCACAAAGAAACCACAGATCTATTGTTCCGAGTTCAATCTGCACAACCTGCGGTGAACGACTTCCGATTCTTTAACTTGCCGAACTCTAAAATTGTAAACGAAGGTGTTGAGATCGCCTTGGCTTACGATATTGTCGACACAGATGATTTCACCTGGTCTGCTTCTGTAAACGCAGCCTATAATGATAACATGGTGGAAGAATTGGATGGACAGTTTGATGCAGGTACGATTCGCGGACAAGGATTATCCCTTGCATTCGCACAGCAATTGAAAGCAGGACAACCTCTATTCTCTTATTTCCTTCGTGAATTTGAAGGATTTGACCCTGTGACAGGACAGCCTATTCAGGAAGACGTACAGTCATTTGTTGGAAAGAGTGCCTTGCCTGATTTAACAGGAGGTCTTTCGACTTCAGCTAGCTGGAAGAATTGGTCTGCTTCGGTTTATTTCGCCGGACAGTTCGGTCACTATATCTATAACAACACCCGAAACGCCTTCTTTACTGCAGGTGCTTTTAGAGGAGGTCGAAACGTACCACTCGATGTATTAACTACTGGTGAGTCGTTCGATGCCGCAGCAGATGTATCTACGCGGTTCCTCGAAAAAGGTGACTTTGTAAGACTACAGAATGCTTCCTTAAGCTATGCGTGGCCACTGAAAGAAGATGCTTTCTTTGATTCTTTGGTTCTCACTGCTAACGGACAAAACCTTTTTGTGATCACAGATTACACAGGTGTTGATCCTGAAGTAAGCGTAAGCCCTGGTGGAGGAGACCTTTTGAACGGACTCCCTACAGCCGGTATCGATTATACAGCGTTCCCTCGTCCCAGAACGTATACTTTTGGAATTAATGCGAAATTTTAAAAAAAAATGACAATGAAAAGAAACATGAGTAACATTTTTGGAGCACTCGCATCGCTAGTGCTCCTGGCAGGACTAACATTGTCCTGTACGAACTTGGAAATTGAAGAGTCCGATTTCATCTTTGAAGGGTCCCAGGAGGACTTTGCAGGTGTAGACGTGTCTTCAGAACTAGGTGGCTTGTACAATGATGTATATGGCCAAATGGGAGACCAGGCAAATTTCTTTGCCTTGAATGAAGTTTCTACCGATGAAACTTTGGTTCCTACTCGGGGTACCGACTGGGGTGATAACGGGATCTGGCGTACGCTTCACGCGCACACCTGGAGTCCAACACACCAGTATATCCTGAATACCTGGAATAATTTGAACCGTAATGTGTTTAGAGCTTCTCAGATCATCGATCCATTGAGTAGTCCTACTCCTCAGCAAGAAGCGGAAGCTCGTTTCTTGAGAGCATTCAGTATGTATTTTGTATTGGATATGTGGGGACAGGCTCCATTCCGTGACCCAAAAGGGGCTTCGGAAGATGTGCCAGAAGTGTTTTCTGCACAACAAGCCTATGAGTTCATAAAAACCGACTTGACAACAGCTTTGCCTAATCTTCCTACCAGAGGACCAAGTGCCGAGACTAATTTGGCAAGTAAAGCAACAGCTAACTTTATGATAGCTAAGCTTGAATTAAATGCCCAACGTTACACAGGTTCGCCTGGTAACATGCAAGCAGTAATTCAGGCGATAGATGCTATTGCCGCTGATGGATATGCACTTCAGGCTGGATATTTCGATCTGTTCACGCCAGACGTAGATACAGAAACCATTTGGTATGCTGTAACATCGGTTGGTAACAGAATTTGGAACGGTCTACACTACAACCAAAACTCTCCCGATAACGGAGGTGGTGGTTGGAATGGATTTACCACTTTAGCCGAATTCTATGACAGCTTCGAAGGAAATCCAAACAGCAACAATGTTGGTGACGGACAAGAAGAGAGAAGAGGATGGGTGCCGGATGCAAGTAACGCAGATGGGTCCAATCTTGGTATAGGTTATGGTTTCCTTGTGGGACAACAATATGAAGAAGATGGAAGTCAGTTGAATGACCGTCCTGGAGAAAAATTGATCTTCACAAGAGACTTACCAGGTCTTTCAGGTAACAATGAAAGAACCGGTATCCGTATCATCAAGTATCACCCATCTCCGGATGATGGTGGTTCTTTTAGAGGACATGAGATCGTTTTCCGTTATGCCGACGCTCACCTAATGAAAGCAGAAGCTATGATGCGTTCTGGTGGTGATGCAACAGCCATGGTGAACGAACTACGTGCACTTCGTGGAGCATCTCCTCTTGGAAATGTTGGTGAAGCCGAAATGCTAGCCGAAAGAGGACGTGAACTATACGTTGAATTCTGGAGACGAAACGACTTATTACGTTTTGGTCAATATACCAGAGATTGGGAATTCAAAGATCCTGCATCTGTAGGAGATGCGACTAAGAATTTATACCCAATTCCAATTAACGCACTACTTTCTAATCCTAACTTGGTACAGAACGAAGGGTACTAACCTTCGGTGAATACCATTTAAAAAAGGTCGTCTTTAAAGACGACCTTTTTTTATACGTTAATTTATTGGATGCCAACCGGACATTTTCAATCTTTGCAGGTGGTGAACAAAGCAATCCTATTTTTAACAAAATTGCATGGAATCGTTGCATCATTCTCAGCCAAACATATTGTCTTGGCATTGTTGTTATTGACTTTAGGTTGTACTCAAAGGGAAGAACAGAATGATTTGAGGTTTGTTCAACATCCACCGGAAGATTCGGGAATTCTATTTCAAAACACCCTCACCTCTTCCCCATCTCTCAATATTCTAAACTACATCTATTTTTATAATGGAAGTGGCGTGATCGCCGCCGACTTCAATAACGATGGCCTGGATGATATCTACCTCGCCGCAAATCAAATCTCGGATAAACTTTATTTGAATCAAGGGAATTTCTCCTTTCGGGATATCACTGCCCTATCACAAATAGAAAATAGTATGCCCTGGACTACGGGCGTAAGCACGGTAGATATTAATGGCGATGGATGGCTCGATATCTATGTTTGTAAAGTAGATTCCATTCAAAATATTACTGGAAAAAACCAATTGTGGGTTAATCAGGGCGTTGATGAGGACGGAATTCCTCGCTTTAAAGAAAATGCGGCAGCCTATAATCTGGATTTCAAAGGCCTGTCAACCCAGGCTAGTTTCTTCGACTATGATGTCGATGGCGATCTCGACCTGTTCCTTTTAAATCATTCCACCAATCCCAATCAGAATTACGGAAAAGGCGCTGTGCGCTCCGTCCCTGACCCGATCTCTGGCGACAAACTATTCGAAAATAAGAATGGCATCTTTACCGATGTATCTGAAAAATCAGGGATCTTTCAATCGAAGATAGGCTACGGCCTGGGCGTCTCTGTAGGAGATCTTAACAATGACGGTTTTCCCGATATTTATGTGGGAAATGACTTTTTTGAAAATGATTACCTATACCTCAATCAAGGTGACCAGACGTTCAAGGAAGTGATCTCTTCAGAATCCAAAAGTCTAGGTCATACCACTCATTATTCCATGGGCAACGATATGGCCGACCTCAATGATGATGGTTTTCTAGATATCTTATCGGTTGACATGTTGCCCGAAGATCTCACCACATATAAAACGTCAGGAACCGAATTCAATTACCAGATATATGAGAACTACCTGAGAAATGGTTACGCACCTCAGTATATGCAGAATGCGCTTCAGCTTAACAATGGAAATGGCACATTTACTCAAACTGCCTATGCCAGCGGACTGGCAGCCAGTGAGTGGTCCTGGAGTCCGCTCATCGCAGATTTCAACAATGATGGAACCCAGGACGTATATATTACCAATGGTATTTTAGGTGCCACCAACGATATGGACTTCATCAACTTTATCGCGAACGACCAGATTCAAAAATCATTAAGCCAGGGAATGACCGAGGAAGAAATGGCCTTTATCAATAAGATACCGAAGAAGCATACCATCAATTATTTCTTCAGAAATAATGGCTCGCAGGATTTTAAGAATGTTACAAGGCAATGGATGGATGCAAAACCCTCCTTCAGTAATGGAGCAGCTTACTCCGACCTCGATAATGACGGAGATCTCGATCTTATAGTAAATAATGTTAATGAACCAATTACCCTGTTGGAGAACAAAACTGATGAGTTGGATAAGGGCAAAAGCAATTTCTTAAAAGTGAAATTTAAGGGAGATTCTCTAAATCACTTCGGAATAGGAAGTAAGGTGATCCTTTATACCGAAGCCGGCACTAAAATAAGAGAAAACTACCCCACCCGCGGTTATCTTTCTTCAGTCCCACCTTCTCTTCACTTCGGAATGGGAACCATTAATTTGATTGACTCGCTTAAAGTGATCTGGCCAGACGGAACCTTCGAGACTGTGAGGAATGTCAAGATGAACCAGGAGCTTGTGGTTGGCAAGATGAATGCCTCAAACAATTATCGAGATCATCGACGGCAAATAGAACCACAATATTTAGTAGAGGTTGATCCCATATTCGACTACACACATAGAGATAATAATACACTAGATTTCAATCGGGATCCATTGATTCCATTTGCCTATAGCAACGAAGGACCGGATATCTCGGTCGGGGACATCAACAACGATGGCCTCGACGACCTATTTTTGAGTGGAGCCAAGGGACAGGCGTCCCAGTTATTTAGCCAGCAACGCGACGGAAGCTTTCGATTGACACAGTCTGGGTTATTCGAACAAACCGCGATCAACGAAGACGTTGCACATCAATTTATCGATCTCAATCAAGATGGTTTCCTGGACCTGCTCGTTGGAAGCGGCGGAAACGAATTTGCTGCCGGAAACGCACTCATACCGCGTGTTTATATGAATAAAGCTGGGACATTCCAATCACCGAATTCCTCCCTGACCGATGCTCCAATGCAGGTAAGTACTATTTTAAATGAAGACCTGGATAAAGACGGAAATTCCGAAATAATTATAGGAGTGAACCATCTTAGCAAAATTACATCCAGCCTGGGTGGTCCCACATTTTTCACAGTAGGTGGCGGGATCCTCACCATTCGAAATGCCACCACTGAAGACGAGCCGTTTTTTAATGAACGATCGGTGGAAGCTCTCCTCGCGGCCGATTTGAATGGAGACGGCCTAGCTGAATTGATCACCGCCGGGGATTGGACGCCAATACAGGTTTTCAGTTATACAGAACATGAATTACAACGGCAAAAGTACGAGGGCCTGGATCAAACCTCGGGGTGGTGGAATTGTCTGGCCGCGGCCGATTTTGACCAGGATGGTGATATGGACCTGGTGGCCGGAAATTGGGGACTTAACAGTAGATTAAAAGCATCAAAGGATAAGCCGGTGACTTGGTATGATGCCGATTTCGATGACAATGGTACCCATGAAACTATCATTACCTATTTTTATAAAGATGTTGAGACATTGTTGGCTTCCAAGGACGAATTAGCCAAACAACTTCCATCGATCAACAAAAAGTATCTTAGTTATGCTGACTTTGCCAAGGCCTCTGTAGCTGACATTCTAGGAGATAATAAAATAAAAAATGCTCGAAGGTACCAGGTGAATGAATTAGCAAGTTGCTACTTTGAAAATCTGGGAAATAACCGTTTTCAAAAGCACTTTTTACCTTTTGAAGCACAGGTTTCCAGCGTGAACGACATTCATGTCGAGGACTTCAATTTGGATGGTTATCCAGACCTGCTCTTGGTTGGAAATAATTTTGAAATCAGTACCCAATTAAGTAGATTAGACGCCTTACATGGCGTACTTTTGCTGAACGATAAAAAGGGCGGATTCCGCAAGGCCCAAGGACAACAGTTTAGGATCTCGGGAGCTGCACGAAACATCGGAAAAATACGTTATCAAGATGATGATTACCTGATCATCACAAGGAATAATGACCGCCCCATATTTTTAAAGATCAATAAATTAGTTGCTGAATGAATTTTAAGAAATTCCCTATACTCCTGCTATTAATCCTATTGGCGGCTGGTTGCACCTCTGAGAAAGATAAGAAATTGGTAGATGCCAACAAGGATACGTTGTTCACCTTACTAGACCCGGAAGTGACGGGTGTTGGATTTTTCAATAGTGTCGTAAACCAAAAGGACTTCAACATTTTCAAATATCGAAATTTCTACAATGGCGGTGGAGTGGCCATAGGAGACATCAACAATGACGGACTGGCCGATATTTACTTTACGGCCAATATGGGTAAGAACAAACTCTTTTTAAACAAAGGAAATTTTCAATTTGAGGATATTTCAGCCAGTGCCGGGGTCGAGGGAAACAAACCGTGGTCCACGGGAGTGAACATGGTAGACATTAATCAAGACGGCCTGTTGGATATATATGTGAGCAATGCTGGAAATATGGAGGGTGACAATCACAACAACGATCTTTATATCAACAATGGCGACCTCACCTTCACGGAAAAAGCAGAGGAATTTAACCTGGCCGAAACTGGGTTTTCAACGCATGCCACATTTTTCGACTACGACAAAGATGGTGACCTGGACGCCTACATACTAAACAACAGCAATATCCCGGTGAGCACTTTGGGTTTTGCACATCAACGGGAGGTACGAGCTCAAAATTGGGATGTTCCTAAATTATTCCGAGGCGTAGGTGATATGCTTCTGCGGAATGATGACGGGAAATTTGTCGACGTTAGTGAGGAAGCCGGGATCTACGGAAGTCTTATTGGGTTTGGTCTTGGGGTAATGATCAGTGATGTGAACGGTGACTTGTACCCAGATATCTACGTCTCTAACGACTTTTATGAACGAGATTATCTTTACATTAATAAACAGGACGGAACCTTTTCAGAAGAGATCAAGAATTATATGTCACACCTTTGCCTGTCGGCCATGGGGGTGGATATGGCAGATATCAATAACGATGGCAATGCCGATATCTTCATTACCGATATGTTACCGGATGGAGATCAGCGAGTTAAATCGGTCATGGAATTTGAAGGTTACAATGTATTCAAATTAAAACAGTCCAAAGATTTTTATCAGCAGTACATTCAAAATACACTGCAACTGAATAACGGAAATGGTTCCTTCTCTGAAATTGCCTATTACAGTGGTATTTCCGCCACAGATTGGAGTTGGTCCGGTTTGATGTTCGATATGGATAATGATGGTTATCGTGATATCTATGTGACCAATGGAATAAATCATGATCTCACCGATCTGGACTTCGTGGATTTCTTTGCCAATGAGATCATTCAGAATATGGCCCTTACGGGAAAAAAAGAGGCTATAGACTCTATAATCAGCAAAATGCCGGTTTATCCACTCCCAAATTACGCCTACCAAAACAACGGGGATCTCACTTTTACCGATAAAGCCGAAGCCTGGGGACTAGGTATGAAAAGTTTATCCAATGGAGCCGCCTATGGCGACCTGGACAATGATGGCGATCTGGACCTGGTGGTCAATAATGTAAATATGGATTCCTTCGTTTACAGGAATAATACCAGCGAACTAACCGATAATCATTATCTCAAACTCAAGTTCGAAGGACCACAAAAAAATCGGTTTGCCATAGGAACCACGGTTCGACTGTATTTTGGTAATGAGGTAATCTTTCAAGAACTTATCCCATCACGCGGTTTTCAATCGTCTATGGAATATGCAATGACCATTGGTTTGGGTGCATCGAAGCAACTGGATTCAGTTCGGGTGATCTGGCCGGACGATCGAACACAAAAACTTGTAAATATCAATGCAGATCAAACCTTGTCGCTAAAGCATAGTGATGCCAAAGCAACTTTTGTCCCTCCGAAGCCAGCAAAGGCGCGTCCATTGTTAAAAGAGTTACCCAACCAACAACTCACAGCGCACAAGGAAAATAACTATAATGATTTCGATTATGAGGGACTCATCTACAAAATGGTCTCTCAGGAAGGACCTGCGCTCGCCGTTGGCGACATCAACGGTGACGGAAATGAAGACGTATTCGTAGGTGGAGCAAAAGGACAGGAAGCTACAATTAGCATACATCAGGGATCGGGGAATTTGGTTCCGAAGATCACTAAGGCTTTTGTCACCGATAAAGAATTTGAAGATACGGCCGCGGCCTTCTTTGATGCAGATGGTGATGGTGATCTAGATCTTATGGTTGGCTCGGGAGGTAACCAGGTTAATACAACCATGACCGAAGGATTGCGTTTGTATTTGAATGACGGACGTGGCAACTTTACCAAGTCTGGTCTTAATTTTCCGCCAAGTAGTAAAAATACGGCGGTGATCGCCCCTCACGATTTTGACGGCGATGGCGACATTGATTTGTTCGTGGGTTCACGCAGTATCATAGGTCTGTATGGTGCCGATCCGGATCATATATTCCTTGAGAATATGGGAGAAGGGAAATTCAAAAACAACTTCCGTGAGCGAGCTTTACAAACCAAGAAAAGCGGAATGATCACCGATGCCAAGTGGGTCGATATTGACGGTGACGAAATTAAAGAATTGATCACCGTAGCAGACTGGGGAGCACCTAAGGTATATAAAATTGTAAATGGTGCCCTGCAAAACATAGCGTCTACTCTCGACGACCAACATGGATGGTGGAATACCCTCTACCCTGTGGATATTGATAAGGATGGCGATATGGATTTTATACTTGGTAATCAGGGCGAGAACTTGCATTATAAGCCTAGTGAGGAAGCCGTTTTGAAAATGTGGGTGAGTGATTTTGATGATAATGGAACCATCGAACAGATCGTGACACAAAATCTGAATGGAAAAGACATGCCCATTCATCAAAAGCAGGAGATCGTTTCGCAAATGGTTTTCCTTAAAAAGCAAAATCTCAAAGCATCGGAGTATGCCACGAAGTCCATTCAGCAACTAATTTCTGAAGAAAAATTAAAATCGGCCCAAGTAAAGCAGGTCACCACATCAAAAACAGTTTTGGCAATAAATGATGGTAACGGTAAATTCCAAATAAACGCTCTTCCTGCAAGGACACAATTCTCCTGTGTATGTGGCATAAGCTGTGCCGATGTTAACCAGGATGGTAACCTGGATATTATCCTGGGTGGAAATAGTTTTGAATTCAGGCCACAGTTTTCAAGACTTGACGCAAATTATGGAAGTGTGCTTCTCAATGATGGCGCCAATAATTTTGACTGGGTCGATTATGAGAATAGTGGTTTCTTTATTCGTGAAGAAGTAAAGCACATTTCAACCTTTCACGATAAGGATGGAAATTCCTACATGATCGTGGCAATCAATGATGAAAAACCTAGAGTCTTTGCGATCAACAATTAAAATAGGTTCCTGGATCCTGCTCTTGTTTTTGTTTGGATGTAAGGACCGTGATCGATTATTTGTTGAGCTTTCTCCACAGAAATCAGGTGTGGATTTTGAAAACACACTTAGCCCATCCAACTCCCTGAACATCTTGGAATACCTCTATTTTTACAACGGGGGAGGACTGGCGATGGGAGACATCAACAACGACGGATTACCCGATCTGTACTTTTCTGCAAACCAAAAGACCAACAAACTCTACCTTAATAAAGGCAATTTAAAGTTCGAAGACATCACAGACAGTGCCGGTGTTTCAGGAAAAAGCAGTTGGAATACAGGGGTTGCCATGGGCGATGTCAATGGGGATGGCTGGGTGGACATCTATGTGACGGCGGTTGTAGGGATCAATGGATTTACGGGCCACAACGAACTTTTTATAAACAATGGAGACAACACATTTACGGAGCGAGCTGCTGAATATGGATTGAACCTTAAAGGCTTCGGAACTACTGCGGCATTCTTCGATTACGATCTGGATAATGATCTGGACCTGTATGTCCTAAACCATGCCGTTCATACCCAGGAATCCTTTGGAAAGGTAGACCTTCGATATCAACGTGATGAACAAAGCGGGGATCGACTGTTGAGGAACGATGGCAATTTTTTTACCGATGTTAGTGAAGAGGCCGGGATCTATGGTGGAATTAATGCTTATGGCCTTGGCTTGTCGATTTCAGATTTCAACCAGGACGGCTACCCCGATATTTTCGTAGGCAACGATTTTCATGAAGACGATTATTACTATCTCAACAACGGGGATGGAACATTCCATGAGCAACTAAGATCCTATTTCGGACATAGTTCCCGTTTTTCGATGGGCAACGATGTTGGAGATGTAAATGGGGACGGACTGCCCGATCTAATTTCTCTGGATATGGCCCCGGAAGACGAAACTGTCCTTAAATCCAGTGAAGGTGATGATACCTATCAAACGCTTAAAATGCGAACAGGCCAGTACGGGTATCATTATCAGTTCACGAGAAATATGCTCTTCATAAACAATGCTGACGCTCCCTATACTGAAACTGCCCTGTTAAGCGGCGTTTCCTCTACCGACTGGAGTTGGAGTGCCCTGTTTGGTGATTATGATCAAGACGGTAACCTGGATCTGTTCGTTTCTAATGGTATCCCGAAGCGTCCCAACGACCTGGATTACATTCGGTTTGTATCCAGCGTCGAAATCCAAAAACAAATGAAGGAGAACAAGTTGGTCGATCAGCAGGCGCTTGAAATGATGCCGGATGGAGCCATGCCCAATTATATCTTTAAAGGTGATGGTAATGGTGCTTTCGACAATAAATCCAGTTCGTGGATCCCTCAGGAAAAATCGGTTTCGAGTGCGACCGCCGTTGGAGATCTGGATGGTGATGGCGATCTGGACCTGGTGACCAACAACATCGATGCGCCGGCATCCCTCTATGTTAATCAAACCAACGACGGCAGGTCTTACTTGAAGGTTAATTTCAACTACAGGAAAGGTAATTCCTTCGGAATTGGAACCAAAGCATATGTTTACCAGGACGGAAAAGTGCAGCTCAGAGAACTATATCCCAATCGTGGATGGCAGGCTACTAGCGATGCAACCCTGCATTTTGGATTGAAGGAAGCCGCCGAAATCGATTCCCTGGTAGTCGTTTGGCCGGATGGTTCCTACCAATCACTTCCGAAAGTAAAAACGAACCAGAGACTTACTCTTTCACCTAGAAATACGAAACCTTATAATTTCAACAAATCTCCAATTCCAAGGCTTTTCAAAAAGACCAAGGACAACCTGGGCATTGATTTTGTCCACACGGAAGACAACCATACCGATTTCAACTACCAGAAACTGATCCCTTATGAAGTGAGCGATCGAGGGCCGGCAATCGCCATTGGAGACTTGAACGGAGATGCGTTGGATGATGTGTTCCTGGGTGGTGCAAAAAATCAGCCTGCTTCCATTTATACACAAATGGGTTCAAAATTTATTCGCAGTTCCACTTCGTTAATCGATAAAGACAGCTTGCATGAAACGATCTCGACAGCCTACCTCGGTGATGCTGCGAATTCACAGTTTCGATTAATAGTTGCTCATGGCGGAAATACGGTTTCTCCCAGCAGAATGATCCTTCAAAATAAATCGTATTCTGAAACTAACGGTACTATATCTTCCAGGCCTTCAGTTGAAACTTCCCTGGTCAATACTTCTGTGATCGTTCCTATGTTCGAGACAGCAGTAGCTAGCACCAACCCCAATCCTATCTTTGTAGGCAACCATTCCAAACCCCTGGATTTTGGTGCTATTCCTCCCTCCTATCTTGTTGGGATTGAAAATGAACCTTTGGAGTTACAAGACCTGGGTATGGTGACCGATGCGGTGTGGGACGACTTCGACCGTGATGGCACCAAGGAACTTATAGTGGTGGGCGAATGGATGGTTCCCAAATTCTTCAAAATGCAAAATGGAACGCTGAACGAGCTCGACGTTTTGAAGGATCCTGTATCGGGCCTTTGGGAATCGATCATTCCGTTCGATATCGATCACGATGGCGACACCGATTATTTACTTGGAAATTGGGGACTTAACACAAAATTCAAAGCTTCCAGACAATTTCCAATGAAAATGTATTACGCCGATTTTGATGACAATGGCACCACCGAGACCATAGTCGCTATCGAAAAGGACGGAAACTACTATCCTCTTTTAGGATTGAACGAACTCGCGGAACAATTGGTTTTTCTGCGGAAGAAATTTCCCAGTTTTAAAGAATTCGCCGGCAAGACGATGGAACAGGTATTTGGCCCAGAACTATTGGCCAAAGCCCGAATATTTGAAGTGAATACATTAACATCGGGCTTCTTGCGAAATACTGATAATACCTTTACTTTTGAAGCGTTTAATCACCATCTTCAAATTGCACCCATATTGGCCTTTGAAAAGTATGATTTCGAAGGACTTGGGAAGGAAAGTATCCTCGCTGGCGGAAATTATTTTGGGATCATTCCTTTCCACGGACGACTGGATAGCTTCTCCGGTGCTTTGATCCGTTCGGAGGATGACATCGTGCCTGGCAATAAGTTGGGACTGAATATGGAACACAAGTCCGTTCGCCATTTGAAAGTGTTTGAAGTGGATGGAAAACCTTACTTAATAATTGTAAATAACAATGCTGCAGCAGAGATCTATGAGATTAATCGCAAATAACAGGATCGGGATATTTTTACTTCTCTTCGGAATAGCACTTCTCAGTTCGTGTTCAGAAAAGAAACCCATAGCAATTACCGCAGATCATTTTCACCAGGCGGTGGACAAAGTAACTACCATCATGGTGCATGACATCTTCTCTCCGCCCGTCGCAAGCAGGATCTATGCATACCCGAATATCGCGGCCTACGAGATGATCGCGGTGCAAGACAGCACCTATAAGAACATGGCAGGAGTATTACGTGGTCTAAGTCCCATCCCGGCTCCCTCCAATGACGGAGTTAATGTGCAACTGGCCGCGTTGATAGCTCATATGGATGTGAGCAGGACGCTTATTTTTTCTGAAGATAAAATGATAAGTTATCGGGATAGCCTGTATGGGATTTGGAAAAATTCAAACCCGGAAGAATTTGAGGCCTCAAAAGAATATGGATTGCAGGTGAGTGACCACATTCAGCAATGGTATGACGGCGATCTGTACAAACAAACCCGTACCATGCCAAAATTTACCGTAGACACAGACG
>JABDNM010000218.1 GCA_013043825.1 Flavobacteriaceae bacterium | reverse complement strand
GTTCCTAATGATCTCGCTCACATCCTTGTATTTTTTCCAGCTTTTCGGACGGATAAAATCTTGACCAGATTTCATCACCCTGGCATTGGGAAATTTCTTTAGAATCACCTCCCAACGGGTGTCCTGCCAATATATGTTTTCTAACTTTTGCAGGCGAACCCCCTTCAGCTTCCCGGATACTGCGCGATCGATCAAAGGCCACCACAGGCTTTCGGTTTCCCGGTCCCAGAGGATAAATCCGTCCAAACCATCCCATACCTCGGGATCGTAATAGGTGTAGCCGCTTACAGCATAGGTAAGAACCTTTTCTCCGTAGGTCCGTTTGTATATCGCACCCAGGTCGGCCAGGATGCAGTAGGCAGCAAAGATGGGTTCTCCATCGATCACATCATTAACTACTTCGTGACGAATGAGGTCTTTTACCGAATAGGCTCTTACTTCACTTCCCTTGTACGCAACCAGGAATCGATCGTTGTCTTTCCAGTGTCGATCTGCAGCTTCGACCGATTCAAATTTAGGTTGAAGAAGTGCCGGGAATCGCTCCCTACCCAATCCGTAGTGAAATTGATGTTTGTGGAGTTCCAGGTTGTTTATAATGAAGTGTTCGTTGGATTCTCCTCCATATAACATACTTTGACCGTTCTTTTGAAAGAATTTCCCATTCGCAAGCGCACTGGGCCGCTGTGCAAGCAATGAAGTTCCTATGAATAAAATGAGTAATGTAACAAGGAATTTCATGGAGAACTGCTATAGTGTCTATAGTTAGTTGAAGGCTGCTTGAAAACATTACAAACACTATTAAAAGTGTAGCAGCACAATAGCTATCAATGCAGGTAAAGCCTGTACAAAAAAGATCTTCTTACTGGCGGTGAGAGCTCCAAAGATCCCGGCAATAGCCACACAGCCTAAAAAGAAAAGCGAGATATTGAATTTCCATGTAGGGTTTTCGATAAAAAAGGACCATACTAACCCAGCGACTAAGAAACCATTGTACAATCCCTGGTTAGCGGCCAGGGCCTTTGTTGGTTCAAATAATTCCTTTGGAAAACTTCTGAATATTTTTGGTCCCCGTGTGGTCCAGGCGAACATTTCAAACCATAAGAAATAGAGATGGAGTAAGGCGATTATTCCTATCAATACATTAACGGCGATGGACATGAATTAAAGGTTGGTTTCAATAAAATTACGACAATAATCCTTGATCTCATTCCTTGCTTTCAAAAATGCCTGGTGTTTCTCTTCGTCGGAACCTTCCACTTTTGATGGATCAAAGAAGTTTTGGTGAAGACGTTTGGCATTTGGAGCCGGGATAAACGGACAGTTCTCGTAGGCGTGATCACAAACGGTGATTATGAAATCCCAGGAGGTGCCCTCGTATTCGTCTACGTGATTGGAGGTATGGTTAGAAATGTCGATACCATCTTCTTCCATGATAGCAACAGCCCCTGGGTTCAAGCCATGTGTCTCTATTCCTGCACTGAAGACTTGTGCCTGGCCATCGGCAAATTTTTCCAGGTAACCATGTGCCATCTGACTGCGGCAGCTGTTTCCTGTACAAAGGACTAAAATATTGGGCATATAATCAATCTTTTTACTTCTTCGTTCCATCAATACATTATCATACCATCGACCGTCTCGCTGTGCAATTTTTTCACGTCGGCCTATAATTCTGAAACCACATTCCTGATGTAATTGAATGCTTGCTTGATTTTGCGGAAAGATGGCCGCTTGTAAACTCCAGAAGCCGGCTTTCTCACTTTCTGTGACCAGGTGTGTGAGCAGTGTTTTACCAATTCCTTTTCCGCGAGATGTTTCAGAAACATAAATGGTATTCTCAACAACACCACGATATACTTCTCGCTTGGAAATTTTACTCAACGCACACCAGGCTACAACTTCATCATCAACTTCGACCACAAACCTACATTCAGGCAAGAACTTGCTGTTCCATTGCTCCCAATTAGGGACTTGTGTTTCAAAGGTCGCTATCCCGGTATCCAGGCCTTGGGCATAGATCGCAGCAACCTTCGGGTAATGGCCTTTGCCAAGCGGTTTGATCTGCATGATCTAACAGCATCCACTTCCGGGGGTACAGCAACCAGCTTCAACCTCGACGGCTATTGTTTCCGGAACACCGCAGATCTCCTTTGCTTTACAATCGGTTTTCTCGACGGCTAATTTCAGCAATAAGCTTCCGTTGGCTATTTCGTAATCGTTAAGAAAAAGTTGCGCCGTATGAAAGCCGTTATTTCCATATTCTATCTTGACTTCGGCGTTGGGATCGTATGGTCTCATGGATCCTACTTTGTTCAAGATTCCCATCGCTTTATAGGCGGACATAAATTCAGTTTTACCCAATTCGCTCGGGCTTTCCCAAAGTTGGATGATCGTTTCATTCCAGTCATCGGTTTGCGCACCGCAGTCTACCGATGCCACCGTTATATGTTTTACTTCAGTGATGTGGTAATTGGCTCCCACAAGCTGCCCTTTTGAATATTCGAACAGCAGGGATTTATCGGGATTGGATCTTAAGAGATCGAGGAATTCACTTGTTTTCATCGTTTCGCTATTTTAGGTTAACAACATTTTTGTTCTGTGGTCTCGAAAAAATCATGAAATAGATCTTTCAAGGCAGATAATTTGTCTTTGTTGATCTTGTAGTACTGACTTTTACCTTCGAATTTGCTCTTCAGTAATCCGGATTTTTTGATCACTTGCAAGTGCTGGGAGGTAGTAGGTTGCGAGAGTCGAATTTTTTCTGAAATGTCTTTGCATAGGCATCCATCGCAATCTCCAATATAATTCAGGATGGAGATGCGGGCAGGGTGCGAGAGCACTTTGGCCATGTCTGCCAATTGGTTCACGCTCATGGTATGCAAATGTCTCTTGGAAACTCCCATATCTTTTTATTTAATTTGTATATCGCAATATTACGATATTAATTTGAATAAAAAAAGCTTTCAGAATAAATTATCTAAAAGCTTTTGTTTTGTTAGAACCAGGCTTTTTTACCTACCTGATAGGTTTGATAGAATTCTTCATCGCTCTTGGTGAGGTATAAAATTCCTTCGATGAGAGAGACTATGCCCACAGCCATGATGATAAAGATTCCAATGATAAAGCAATAGGTGAGCACACCTATGATGAAGCCCCCTAATAAAATGAAACCTTCTTTATTGTATCCCAGTATGAATTTGTGAACTCCCAGGTATCCTACAAAGATGGCTAGTAAGCCAGCCAGTAACTTTTTATTTTCACCGCTTTTGGTAGCCTCATTCCAGCCTTCCTTAAATTCCTGAGCGGTGTCCTTGGCTTCTTCTTTTACATTTTCGGCGGCATCTTCCATTCGATCCTTGGTGCTGTCATATTCTTCGTTGGTGTTTTCTTCAGACATAATACATTGGATTTTAGTTGAATGATAAAAGTAGGAAATTTTTTTTAACAATTTCTACCTTAATTCATGGACTTTACCGCAGGGTTTTTCCTATAAGAAGGCACTGTCCACCGGCTCCCAAAGCTCTATTTTATTTCCTTCGGGGTCCAGGATCCAGCCAAACTTTCCATAATCGTATTCTTCAATTTCTCCAACGATTGTAACTCCTTCCTCTTTCAGGGCAACCAATAGTTCTGCCAGGTTTTCTACACGAAAATTCATCATGAATTGTTTTTCGCTTGGGCTGAAGTACTTGGTGTCCTCTTTAAATGGACTCCATTGCGTCGAACATTTTTTCCCTGCATCGTCTTTCCACCAAAAGGTCCATCCATACTGGTCGGTTGGAATACCCAAATGCTCTTTATACCAGTTTTTGATATGGTCCGGGTCCTTGGTCTTAAAAAAGAAGCCACCCAATCCAGTTACGCGTTGTTTCATAGTGTTTGATTTAAATTACCAGTTCTTCATGATTGTCATGGATCGCTCCAGGAATTCACGATATATATCTTGATCTATATCGGACAGCCTGTTGATGTACAAGCACGATTTACCCGTTTTGTATTTTCCTAATTTTGCCATCAAGTCCTTTTCTTTTTCATAACCAGATATAGTGTATAAGGAAATATTTTGCTTTCGAGGGGAAAAGCCAATACAAAACCATTCTCCCTTGGTGGATTTCCCCTTGTATTTATATGAATCGAAACCAATTATGGAGGTCCCCCACATATTGGGAGGACAGCCAGAGACTTCGTGCATAAGGTCCAGGATCTGTAGCAGGTCCGGATATCGTTCCTCTTGCTTAAACTGGTCGAGAAATGCCATGACATCGGCGTTGTTCTGCTTTGTTTTCAGTTCATACATAATCTATCTTTTTAAATTTCTCTCATAGATCTCGATCCATTCGTCTACAGACATCTTTGAACAAAGTTGCTCGATAAGTTTGAAAGGAATTTCATCTATTTTCTTGAAACGAATACAACTCTTTCCCATGTCCAACTTTCGATTGCAATGCTTGGGATATTCTTCTATGAACCACGCCAAGAGTGGAGGATGCGCATAAATTCCGAAGTGATACAAGGCGATAAAGTTCTTCTGTGAAGCAATGCTTATAAAAGGAAGCGGCTGCTTTGGATCACAATGATATCCATTGGGATAGGTAGAATGCGGCACCGAATAGCCTACCATTCCATAACCGATGTGTTCCTCGAAACCAGCAGGGAGATTCTTTAAAATAGCCTGTCGGAGTTGCTGCATAGGTTGTTGCCGTTCTTCCGGTAACTGACTGATATAATCTTCTGCGTTTACTGCTTTATATTGCATGTTGTTCTATTTTCGTTTCAATATCAATGCTGAAAGAAGTGAAATAATAAACCCAATGGTGAGGACGGTAAGCGACATGATGATGAAATTAGCCACCGGGCTCATGAATAATTCTTTTTGGGCCTCCATTTCAGCTCTTTTCACTTCAAATTCGGCGGTGGGTAAGGAGTCCTTCAAATCTGCAATGGTGCGGGTATAGTATTCTTCTGTGAAATCCGGATTGACGTATTCGATATAGATCACATCGAGAATTCCGAATGCCAGGGCCGTGATCAGGCTAATGATCAAACCCAAAAAAAGAGCTTTCCCAAAGCTAACCTTCCCTTCATTGACTTTATCGCGGAAGTGTTTAATTCCGAAGAAGACGAAAGACAATGAAATGAGCATGGCACTATATCCAATAACTTCCCGGGTCGAATAGCTCAGGTTATTGGCTAAGGATAAGGACAGTATAAACAAAACACAGATACAGATGGCACCGTAAATTCCAAAACGAAGGATGGTTGATTTCATAATATTTAAAGTTAGTGATTTTGATCAAAAGTACTGAATGACGCAGGTTAAGGACTCATACTAAAGTAGGAATATGGCTCCTACTTAAGTACCAACCCGGCTCATGAAAGGATATGAAATTCTTTGGCTTTTTGAATTGCCTGGGTACGACGTTTGGCGTCTAATTTGCTGAATAAATTTGAAATATGTGTTTTGATCGTACTCTCTGAAATGAATAATGATTCGGCGATCTCCTTATTGGACAAGCCTTCGGAAATTTTAACCAATATCTCATATTCCCGTTTACTGATCCCCAACTCTTCGATCTTGGTAGGATCGATCGCAGACGAAGCCCCAGCGGAATCTTTTCGTAAACTCTTATTGCTGATGTAAATTCCTATGGCAAAAAATACGATGGCCACCACGGCGATCACGATCTCTATTTGTGCGTTCCCGGTAGTAAGGGAATATTTACTTAGCTGAAAAAGAGTCAGCAATGCCACGATCAATGCGCTAAAAACAAGAATGGTCTTTTTCACGTTTAAATTTAAGAAAATTACGGCTTTACTGTTTGATCATTTTTTCAGTAAATACCGTACGTCCATTCGAGTCATACAGTTTAAGAATATACCAACCGGCTGTTAGATTGCCAATATCAATATAAGAACTATTGACCAAGCCGTTACATACTGAGGCTCCTTGAACATTAAACAGTGTGTAAGTTAACTGGAAATTTGGTCGCGGAATTAATAGTTCAATACCGTCCATCACAGGGTTAATGAGCAGACTTATTCCAAAAGGGTTGTAATCATTTACGGATAAGACGCTGCATTCTACGGAATTGGGAACAACGAGATCGCAGGCAGAAGCCATATATTCTGTAGTAGTAGCCGCACCGAAAATGGGGCCAGTTTCAGTCCAAAGATCGGCGACTACTTCAAATTCAGGTTCTCCTAGGGTGTACAAGTAAACTTTTGCGTCCTCATCAAAGGCGTAGATGGTATTGGTTTCACAGTCTTCGAATACATTGGCGATTCCAAAGAGCAATGGAACCGAGCAACCTACGTTCACAATGTTAGAGCCGTCGAAGGCTTTAATAAAATCATTGAAAAAGCTGGGGTAGATCAAATTCCCCTTGAAATAGCTAAAGTCTCCCGGGGTCGAGATATTATTTGCGACCAAGGAAAATTCCTGCGTATCGATATCATACGAATACAATTCTTGTTGAAGGAATTTGCTGGTAACCAATTCATTGTTGGCATTGGCACCCAGACCGGGATATGTTCCTCCCGATGGCAGAGTTGCGATTACTGAAACTTGTTGAGTACTCAGGTCAATTTCAATCAGCGTATTAAAATTCGTGGTTGCAAATAAACGGCCATCCGGATTAAACGCAATATCCAACATTGCACCATATGTGCTCGTATTGACTGTCAAAACCTGGGTAACGGAAAAATCGGACACATCAAGTATCTTAAGCTCATTTTCATTGTTTATTATGTAGATTTCCTGAGCGACTAACTGAGCATATAATAGCACCACAAAGCATGGCAAGATCCAACTTCTCATAGCAAAAAACACAGGTTTATTTTTTTTTGAAGTTAACCAAAATCTTTTCAAGCAGCGATTGTGCTAATTTCCGCTTGCTCTCTACCGTCCACCCTGCAACATGCGGACTCATGATCACATTATCGAGCTCCATCAATTCTTTATGTGCTTGTGGCTTTTCTTCGGAATGAAACAGGGATTCGAAAGACTGTTTTTCATATTCAAGTACATCCAGCCCTGCTCCCAGAATGGCACCCTGCTTGAGTGCTTCTACAAGGTGTGCTGTTACTACACATTTTCCACGCGCTGTATTTATAAACCAAAACGGATGCTGGCAATTTGAGATAAAATCACGATCGATCATGGCATGAGTATCTTCTGTCCAGGGAGTGTGCAAGCTTATCACCTGCGCCCTTTGCTGTAATTCGTGTAAGGGAACCTGAACCGCGTTTTCATCGCTCAGGTCCTTGAGTATATCATGGAAAATTACTTCACAATCGAAGCCCCTAAGCTTTCGGGCGAATGCCTTTCCCATATTGCCGTAGCCAATGATCCCTATAACTTTTCCATCCAACTCAACCCCTCTGTGCTGCTCCCGTTGCCATGCTCCAGACCTTACAGACCGATCGGCATTATTTAATTTATTCATCAGTGATAAGAGCATTCCCAAAGTATGCTCTCCAACCGCATTGCGGTTCCCTTCCGGAGCGGCAAAAAGCTGAATACCTTTACTTTTAGCATAAGGAACATCGATACTTTCGAGACCGGCTCCCACACGAGCAATGAATTTAAGGTTACTGGCTGCATCCAGAAATGATCGATCTATGTT
This sequence comes from Flavobacteriaceae bacterium, assembly GCA_013043825.1. Lineage (GTDB taxonomy): Bacteria > Bacteroidota > Bacteroidia > Flavobacteriales > Flavobacteriaceae > Aureisphaera. The sequence continues at coordinate 13,644 of JABDNM010000218.1, read as the reverse complement.
AAACCTGCTTCGGATTACGATTCCGTCGAAACCATGGATCATAGCTTCAACTTCTGGCTTGCTGGAGCTATAATCTTCCACATTTTGAAAGCCCGCAGCATTTAGTTGTTCCAGGAGGAGTGGATGATTGGTATCAAGATGAAGGATCTTCACGGTTCAGATCTTGGGATATTCGGTTTGGGTCTTTTCATGAACCAGGTCCCCGGTGTGTTTGGTTGAGAGTTTTTCAAATAACAATAGCTGAACTTCCTCATCGTTTAGGCTCCGTGGACAATGCTCTACGCCTTTCGGGACTACGATGATCTCTCCTTCACGGACAATCTCGGTACGATCCCTGAATTGCATTTCCAGAATTCCCTTTTGAACATAGAATAATTCGTCCTCGTCTTCGTGTTTATGCCAAACAAATTCACCCTGTATCCTTGCCAGGATCACTTGCATATCGTCTACTAAGGCGATTTGATGAGGGTGCCATTGTTTTGAGAACTTTGAAAATTTCTCCTGAATGTTGATCGGTTTCATATCCCTTAATTTGACATAAACAAGGTACGAATTTCCTCGGTGATCATGGCTGGCTTTTGCGTAGTTGCATCCAATAAACACCAGAGTGTTTGAGCCGTCACCAACACCTTCTCGTCTGAAATTCTTGTGATGGAATAAGCTCGTTCGCTTCTAACCCCTTCTGAAGATTCTACCCATGTCTTAATTTCAAGTACTTCTCCTTCATAAGCCGCAGCCTTGTAGTTGATGGTATGCCGAAGTACATACCAAACATACTTTTTAAGTAGTTCGGCTGAAGCATTTCTCTTCCAGTGGGCTTCGGCTGCATCAAGGCACCATTGCAAGTACGATAGATTGTTCACATGCTCACGCTCGTCTATGGCCGAAGCCGGAACAACGAGTTGCTGGGAAAAGTATTCTGAGTTCAAAATCCTAGTATAGCTTTCGAAATATAAAAGAAGATCAAGATTCCGAAGATATCGTTACTGGTCGTAATAAAAGGTCCTGTTGCGATCGCCGGATCGATCCCCCTTTTATCCAGGATGATGGGCACAAAAGTGCCAATTATGGCAGCCATTATAATGACAACCAGCAAGGAAATTCCTATGGCGAGGCTTACATCCAGCGGTTTTCCGATGACTGCATTAAATAAGATCACCAAGAGACCCAACGCCACACCGTTGATCAGGCTCAGGCCTAATTCTTTCAGAAACCGATTCAAAAGACTTCCTTTTACAACATCATTGGCCAAGCCCTGCACGATGATCGCACTGGATTGTACCCCTACGTTTCCAGCCATCGCCGCTATTAGTGGAGTATAGAAAAATAGGATGGCATATTTCTCCAGGGCTTCCTCGAAGTCCTGCATGATAAATACTGCCCCCAAGCCTCCAAAAAGCCCCAAAACCAACCAAGGTAACCTTGCACGGGTGAGCCTGAAAATACTGTCGTCTGCTTCAACCCCCTGGGAGATCCCCGCAGCCATCTGGTAGTCACGCTCGGCTTCGTCTTTGATAAAATCGACTATGTCATCGATGGTAATTCGTCCTACCAGAACCCCGTTGTCGTCCACCACCGGGATAGCTTCCAAATCGTATTTCTGCATGACACGCGCTACTTCTTCCCCTTCGGTATGAACGGTCACATAGTCCACTTTGGGAATATAGACATCACTAATATGTGCTTTTTCCGGGGCTGTTAGTAAATCCTTCAGAGAGAGTCTGCCTTTAAGGATCCCGTCCCTATTGGTTACATAGATTGAGTGTACACGGGTGACATTCTTGGCCTGGCGTCTCATTTCGCGCACACATCCAGCCACGGTCCATGTTTCTTTTACCTGCACCAGTTCTTTTGCCATCAAACCTCCGGCGCTCTTTTCATCGTAGCTAATAAGCTCTACGATGTCGGCGGCCAGTTCCTCATCATCAATCTTTTCGATCACCTTTTGCTGGATATCTTCATCCAGCTCGGCCACGACGTCTGCGGCATCGTCGGTATCCATTTCAGACAGCTCGACGGCGATCTCTTTCGGCGACAAACGATCCAGGATCTTCTCCCGAACATCGTCGTCTACCTCCATCAAGGCTTCACTGGTGATTTCAGACTCTAGTAATTTGATAAGATAGGTAGCCTGGTCGCTGTTCAGTTCTTCAAGAATTTCAGCGATATCGGCAAAGTGGAAATCGGCAAGGAGTTGCTTCAGAGCATGACCATCCTGTTGAGCGATGAGTTGCTCAATTTGCTGGATGAATTCACTTGTTATTTGAATTTGCATCTGCTTCCAATTTTCGGGTTAGAGCGACGAATGCTTCAACTGAAAGCTGCTCCGGACGCTGGCCAAAGATAGCATCTTCTTTTAATTTATCTGATAGTTGGAAGGTTTTTAAACTGTTACGCAGTGTTTTTCTGCGTTGCTGAAAAGCTGTTTTCACTACCTTAAAAAATAAGGCTTCATCACAGTCAAGCGAAAAATTCTCCTTGCGTCTAAGGCGCAGCACACCGCTATCAACTTTTGGAGGAGGGTTGAATACGCCGGGTTTCACCGTGAATAGGTATTCAGTTTCATAAAATGCCTGAGTAAGCACCGATAGGATTCCGTACACTTTACTACCTGCTGCTTGGCAAATTCGTTGAGCAACTTCTTTTTGGAACATCCCGGTGAACTCGGGAATATGAGTCCGCCATTCAAGGGTTTTAAAAAGAATTTGAGAAGAAATGTTGTACGGAAAATTTCCTGTGATCGCCCATTGATCACTTCCGAAGAGCTGGGATAGATCTGCCGACAGAAAATCTGCCTGAACGATCTTCAGACCGTCTTGACTAAAATGATTTTTCAGGTATTCGACAGATTCACGATCTATCTCCATGGCAACCACATCCACCGGCATTTTTATTAGGTACTTTGTAAGAATTCCCATCCCAGGTCCAATTTCAAGCACTCGATCATATCCTTTCAAACTTAAAGTTTTCGCGATCTTCGAGGCAATTCCTTCATCGTGCAGGAAGTGCTGGCCCAGGTGTTTTTTTGCTCGTACTGTCTTATTCATTCTCGACTCAAAGGTAATTAATTTAGAAGGCTGACTCTTTAAAATATGTAGTAAAGCTCGTACGACAGCGTAGGAAACGCACTTCAACGAATAAAGAAACCCGTTTGGCTAAAAGATGTAGGAAAAATCTTTTTTACACCTAACTTTGATAGACATCATCCAGTAATTACATACTAGTCAATGAAGAAGTTTGCTTTAGTCCCCTTCGCAACTTTCCTACTAACCCATACATTCTGCATCTCCCAAGCGCCCTATGAAGTGGCAGAACACGTAATGAAAGAATCCACATACTCCCTTGAAAAAATTGGAGACAATGGTTTTAAGTTTGAAACGCTCACAACGGGGATCAATTCGAATTATTCCGATTTCGGTTCTGGATTGTTCAGGAATAAGTTTATTTCATTCTCGGCCCGGAAGATTGGTGCCATCTCCAAAAAGGATCCCATTACCAAGGAACCATTTACCAAACTCTACTGTAGCGATATCCTGGAAAATTACGACCTTACCCGGCCTCTCTTGTTCTCAAGATTGTTAAATAAAAGTGAGAATCTGGGCTCTGTAACCTTTAGTGCAGATGGTAGAACTTTGTTTTTTACCAAGAATGCAGAAGGGAATACCCGAAGTTTTCAACTCTACCGAACAGAAATGAGCCCCGAAACAGAAGGAAAATGGATCAATATTACGCCACTACCCTTCAATAGTGAGGATTACTCTATTGAAAACCCACACCTTAGCAAGGATGGAAAGACCTTGTATTTTGCGTCCAATATGCCAGGTACTAAAGGCGGTTTCGATATTTTCAAAACCACGATCAATTCAGATGGGAGTTATGGAAAGATTGTCCCTATAGAGGGCGATATCAACACCAAAGGAGATGAGAAGTTTCCGCATCTTTCGGTAGATGAGAAATTCATTTTCTTTTCGTCTACAGGCCATGAAACTATTGGAGGATTCGACGTTTATAAATCAAGACGCACTAAAAAAGGTTATGTGACCATACTGAACCTGGGGAACACCATCAATACCGAAAAAGACGAAGTAGCTTTTATACCGGCAACCGAACGAATTGGCTATATCACCTCAAATCGAGAAGGTGGTGCGGGCGGCTATGACATCTACAGAATTACAGAGTATGTTATCTCACAGCGGGTTTCCGGACAGGCTGTAGATTTTGAAACGGGAATTCCCCTGGCAAACGCCCAGGTACAATTGATCGATACAGACGGAACCCAGGTAGGTGAAATGCTGACCAACGATCAAGGGGAGTTCAGCTTTCCTATTTCCTCCTTCGAATACTACACGCTGGTATCTGGGAAGGAAGGATTTTTTAAGGGATCAACTATCTTCAATACAGATAATGTGACCAGGCAATATCGGGCAAATGTTACATTGAAGGCAGAATCTGCACCTATCATGAAGACCGAAGAGAAATCGTATATAAAAATCGACAATATTCAGTTCGATTATGACAGTGCACGGATCAAGGATGTTTCGACCATTATTTTGAATAAAGTAGTTCAAACCCTGAATGAAAATCCGGAGATCAATGTGGCCATAAACGCACATACCGATTTTAGAGGAAATGACAATTATAATTTGAAACTCTCGAATCAACGAGCAGCTTCGGCAGTAAATTATCTCATATCGAAAGGGATCTCACAAGATCGTTTGGTGTGGAAAGGATATGGAGAGACGAATCCACTTGTTGATTGCAGACCGTGTACCGAAATACAACATGAAGCCAATCGCAGGATCGAATTCATTATTCTCGAAAACGAATTGTAAATATCCAGGATTCGTTTAAACCCCGGTAGCCTGGCTGTCGGGGTTTTTTATTGTTCAGAGATTACTTCCAACTCGGTACGGAAGGCGACGAATTTGCCCTCAAAGGGTTTGCTCTGAGCCCTGAGATCATCGGCGTTTTCAGCATAATATCTCTCAAGTGTATCCTTGCTATCGGTTCGGTATTGCACCGAATAAGTGATTCCACCCATTTCTTCCTGAACTTGTACCCGGGTCATCAATGCATTGGTAAATTTGCCCGTGTTCAACATGGCGGGAATGTGTTCGTCCTGCATCCATTGAAGCCATTCGTCATGAATGCTCTCATCAATGTTGATGGTTACATTATAAATATACATCCGGCATCAATTTATAGAATCCCCTCTTAGCATACGGTAACGCCTGCGTGCATCGACGAAGTAAATGCTATCTGCGAAATTGAAGATGATCTGCTCGTAAAGTTCCTTGGCTTTCTCGGTTTGAGCAAGCGGGCCCTCATATAACTTCGCCAGTCGATAATGAGCATCGTCTGCAAGGATATCTTCGTTGTAGAGTTCGATCAATTTAGAGTATTGGGCAGCAGCCTGTTCAAATTGTCCCAAAGATTCATAGACCTGACCAGACTTCAGCAATGCCTCATCTTCTATTTTTTCACCTTTATGATTGGTGAGGATATCTTGCAACAGCGTAAGGGCATCTGTTTCTTTCTTCTGAAGTGTGAGTAGATCGGCCCTTGAAAATTTCTTCAAAGCCGTTCGCGTGGAATCTTCCAAAGAATTATCGCTAATCATAAGTGCCAATTGCATGGCGTCGTTTGCAATGAGCTGTGATGCCGATTTTTTTAGTACATCCAATTGGATCTGTGCCCAATCGAAGTCACCCTTGAAATAACTGGTACGAGCTACTTTAAACCGCGCTTCCTGAGCCAGCAGATCGTTTTTCACTTTTTTCTGAACCTGGGTGTAGAAAATGAGTGCTTCATTAAATTTTTCATCAAACACCAGGATATCGGCTAGTTTCATTTTTACACGAGCCTCCTGGTATATGTTGATCCCTTCTTTAGCCAATTTCTTGAGCTCCATAATCGCTTCCGTACTTCGTCCGTTCATAAATGCCAGGAAATGGTAGTAGTCAATTTGAAGTGCCAAGGTTTCCGGACCTTTACCAAATTCATCGAACAGATCCAAGTATTGTTTTTCTATGGTTGGATAGTCATTTGGAGAAGCGATCTTCATTCCCACGTTCATAAGGTACTGATAGCCTTCTAGCTTGATTTGAGAAGTTGGCGCCTTGTCGATCACGAATTGAGCGATCTCACGGGCATCTTCGTAGTGCTCTTCTTCAATCGCAATCCTAAGCAGATCTACAATTCCTCTCAAGTCCTCATCACTTCGCTTATAGATCGCTTTTTCCTGAATAAATGCTTTTTTGAACTCTTTTTGCTGAATGAATAACCAGCTTAGTAATTCATTGAATAACAACTCGGGCCGTTGTTGAATTTTTTTCAACAACGTCTTTCGAAGCATGGCGTTGGCTTCGTTGTTGGGATCCTCATTAATGTAATAACTGAAGTTTCGCTGGGCCGAAGCACGATAGGAAGGATTCTGCAAAATAAGGTCGATGTACTTCTCAAACATCTTATCCAACTTGCCTTGTTCCCCATAGATCCTGGCTAATTGCGGATTGTAATTTCGGTCGGGTTCCAATTCCATGGCCGTCTCATAGGTGATCACTGCATAATCTAAAAGGCTATAGTCTGAAAACGCCCTTCCCACAGCATATGCATTGAACGGTCGCTCCTGTACTTCCCGGATGGCCCGCTCATAACTAATATGTGCTAAACTGTCCTTTTCCTGAAGCGCAAAATTGTAACCAAGTTCGACGAAAAAAGTAGCCAATGGCCTGGGGGTTTCCAATTTTTTTTGGATCAGTTTCTCGGCTTCTTCAAATTCTTCCAGCTGTTGGTAAGATTTTATGGTATAGACCGTGTATTCCGTTCGGTGTGGGTTTTTTGCTGCCAGGCGTTTAAAAATCGTAAGGGCTTTTTCGTATTCTCCTTTTTCATAATAGTTCTTTCCCAACGCCTCATTTTGAGCAAATGATGGCAATGACAGCAGTAGGGCGAGAAAGACTATTAATACACGCATGCGGTAAATATAAGGATTGATTTCTTAAACTTATCTCAAATATTAGGCCGCAAAGATGCTATGCGCAGGGATTATCCTATGTTCTCGAAACCGCAATAGGGTATGAGCACTTCCGGAATTCGAATTCCGTCCGGCGTTTGATAATTCTCCAGAATTCCGGCGAGGACCCTGGGAAGTGCAAGTGCGCTCCCATTTAGGGTATGAACCAATTTATTTTTACCATCGGCATCCTTGAATCGTAATTTCAGTCTGTTTGCCTGGAATGTTTCAAAATTTGACACCGAAGATATCTCCAGCCATCGGTCCTGGGCCGTACTGAAAACTTCAAAATCATAGGTCAGGGCCGAGGTGAACCCAAGGTCGCCACCGCACAATCGCAGGATACGGTACGGCAGTTTCAGTTCTCTCAGAATTTCTTTTACATGTTCTACCATTCCGTCCAGTGCCTCGTAACTCTTATCCGGATGCTCGATACGAACAATTTCCACCTTATCAAATTGATGTAAGCGGTTCAAACCACGAACGTGTGCACCATAGCTGCCAGCTTCTCTTCGGAAACAAGGGGTGTAGCCTGTGCAGGTAATGGGCAATTGGGTATGGGCCAGGAGGTCACCTCTGAATATATTGGTCACCGGAACCTCTGCGGTGGGGATTAGATACAGATCGTCCAGCCCAACGTGATACATCTGTCCTTCTTTATCGGGGAGCTGTCCTGTACCAAAACCGGAAGCTTCATTTACCAGGTGTGGAACCTGGTATTCTGTATAGCCTGCTGCAGTATTCTTATCAAGGAAATATGCGATCAAAGCGCGTTGTAATCGTGCACCTTTCCCCTTGTACACCGGAAATCCGGCCCCGGTGATCTTAACTCCAAGCTCGAAGTCGATGAGATCATATTTCTTGGCCAATTCCCAATGCGGCAGGGCATTTTCCGTGAGTTCTGGAATCTCTCCCTCATTAAACACCTCCTCATTGTCGTTCTCGTCGGTTCCGGCGGGAACCAATTCATGCGGAATGTTTGGTAAGGTGAACAACAGTTCTTGTAATTGTTCCACAGCGTTGTTCAATTGATCTTGAAGTTCTTTGGATTGTTCTTTAAGTCCTGCACTTTTTTCCTTCATCGCATTGGCCTTATCGATATCTCCCTGCTTGAAAAGCGTGCCTATTTCCTTGGAAATGGTGTTTGATTGTGCTAGCGTTTCATCCAACTTTGCCTGGGTCGATCGCCGAAGTTCATCGGTTTCCAGTACCCGGTCAAATAGTTCCGATGCATCCAGACCGCGTTTGGCCAGTGCTTTTACATAAGCGTCTTTGTTTTCGCTAATGTTATTTACTTGTAGCATATTCCTAAGAAATTTAAGAAGGCAAAGTTAGCGAAATTGCCTGTTTATATGAGTCATTGAACAGCTTTTTAGTTCTCGTTGTGGTAATCTTCCGGGGAAGATAATATCCACTCGTGGTGTCTAAAATGCTGCCAGACTTCGTTCGCGAGATCCACATTGGGGTCGATCAATGGGAAATACGCTCCTCCATTTACCCGTACCCGTGTAACCACATAGATCTCTACATCATTACCGCGATCGGCTTCCATTTGCTTGATGCGTTGAACCAACTGCCAGATGAGATCTGGTTTGGTTTTTACCGAGCGTCGCTGTTTTTGAGATAGGATTTCATTATAATTAAAATTATTGCGAAGTCCTGTCTTTTTGTTTACAACGTACACGCTTAGTAAGCCACTTTTAGCACGCAACATCATGCGCCATGCGAGCCTGTGGCCTTCTTCGGTCCAGAGCACATCGTCCTTGAAAGTCCAGTGACGGAGGGGAAGTAATAACTGAACCAGGAAGTAGGTTGAGAACACTATGAGCAGTAGGGATTTGTACTTTGGGATTTCGACTTCTCCTTCTCTGTAGAGCGGCCTATTCCGAAGAAAAACTTTCTGAAGCGTTTCCGAAGAAAAAAAGAACAAGGCAAATGCGATGGACATATAAGGGAAGATCCCTATTTGAAAAACGATGGAATTGAACAAGTGGAAGAAGACCGAGATCCAAAACGCGGTCACCCGTGTTTTTTTCCATAACAACAGGGGAACGATGAGTAGATCGAAGAAAATCCCAAAATATGCAATACTCATATGAACCCATCGAAACTGTAGAAGATCTCCAATAAGCCAATAGTCTGCTTTTCCTTTCATAAAATATGCCGCCACGGTACCATCCAGCCAGTCGGGGTAGATCTTGGCTATCGCTGCGTAGGTATAAATAATCCACACTTGAAAGATAATCACGAGGTAGGTCCATCGGGGAGCGGAGATTGATCTGACGGAAGGATCTTTTTTCGCATCCAGGGACCACCAGGAGTTGGCTGGGAGAAACACCATTAGCCAACACAAGAGCATCATTAAATAGTAGTGGTTATTGTACGCTGTCTTCTGCATGAGGTAGACGCAGGTCCACATTAGTGCGTAGCAAAACATGCTGAACCGGTAGCGATATCCAAAGGTGACCAGTATCCCAAAAATGCCCATCAGGGCGAAATAGTAATACATGCCAGTTCCGGGCAGGGGTTGCAGAAAGTCGAACCCAATGAAATTGAAAGTAAATTGAGGATCTACGAGTGTGTTTTTAACCCATCCGGTTGCAATGGCTCCAAAGGCTTCCAGGGTGATCAACAATCCAAAAATACCTCGCCAAAGGACCAGTCCAGTATTGTCGATCCTTTGGAATAAGAACTTATTCATATCCGGCCAGAAAGGTTCGGGCGAATGCTTCGTCTTTACGAATTGCGGATTTTAATTCCTGCACTGTTTCAAAATCCTCCTCATCCCGAATATGGGTAATAAACTCTAAGGTAAGGGCCTCATCGTAGAGGTCGGCCTGGAGGTCCAGAAAGTAGGTTTCGATAGTTTCAGACGTGCCTCCCACGGTTGGATTGGTACCAATACTGGTCAATCCATAACAAGATTTATCCCTTATTTTTGCCTGGGTGATATAAACCCCTTTCTTCGGAATTAACTTATACGATTCTCCCACTTGTAAATTGGCAGTTGGATAGTCCAGTGTTTTGCCCAGGCCTTTGCCGCGAACCACCTTTCCATTGAGCATATACCTATACCCAAGATAGTTGTTGGCTGTAGTAACATCTCCGGCCTCCAAAGCGTGTCGTATTTTGGTGGAACTTACGGCAACTTCATTTAATTCCTGAGCATCTATCTCCTCGACCTCAAAATCAAGGGACGCCCCAAATTCGCGAAGGTCTTCGATGTTTGCGGTTCTGTTTCTTCCAAACCGGTGATCGTATCCAATGATGATCTTCTTGGCATTGAGCTGATCGATCAAAATATCCTGAACATAGTCCTGGGCGGTGAGCCGTGAGAATTCTACCGTGAATGGTTGTACGATCATATGATCTACACCAATGGACTCGAGCAAACGTCTTTTTTCCTGCAAGGTATTCAATAACTTAAGACCCGAATCTTTTTGCAATACCATCCTGGGATGTGGGAAAAAAGTGAGAAGTACAGCTTCCTGATCACGGTTATTGGCGCTTTCCACCAGTCGTTCGAGGATGGCTCGGTGGCCAATATGAACGCCATCGAAGGTACCAATGGTTACCACACTTCCTTTTTTGTTATCAAAATTTTCTACCGAATTGTATTCTTCCAATTTATTTGCCGTTATAGGTGTTCATGGTAATATTGATACCGGACAATGCGAACGATTCGATCACTTTTGTGGCCATTTCCAGGCGTTCCGGCAACGCGGTGATCTCTTCTTCAGCCCAGGTTCCCAAAACATAATCTACTTGCCTTCCTTTGCTGAATTCGTCACTTATCCCAAATCGAAATCGATTGTATTTGGTGGTTTGAAGCACATTTTGAATATCATGCAGTCCATTATGCCCACCATCGCTGCCTTTGGTTTTTACTCGTATGGTGCCGAAAGGTAAGTTGAGATCGTCTGTCACGACCAGCAGATTTTCAATCGGTATTTTCTCTTTTTCCAGCCAGTATTTGACAGACTTCCCGCTTAAATTCATATAAGTACTAGGTTTAAGCAATAGCAGTGATCTACCTTTGACCTTCACGGTGGCGACAGCTCCCAATTTTGCTATTTCCCAGCTTGCTTCTTTTTTGTTCGCCAGGAAGTCCACAATCTTGAAACCTACATTATGCCGGGTATATTCGTACTTGGGGCCAATATTTCCCAATCCAACGATGAGGAATTTTTTCATGGGGTCACCTTCAGTATAGTTTTTGGTTTCATCCTTGGAGGAAAATAGTTTTCTAAAAAAGGACAGCATTCACAGTACGTTTCAGTAAAAATAAAAAAAGCATCCTGAATGATAGGATGCTTTGTGTATAATCTTCAGAATGAATTTTATTCCTCTGCGGGTGGTGCATCTGCTGGTGCCGCTGCTCCTTCTGCAGGTGCTGCAGCTCCTTCGCCACCTTCGGCTGGAGTTGCACCTTCTTCTCCTTCCAATCCTTCTTCGTCTTCTTCTTCCTCCTCTTCGTCTTCGATAATGACACGTGAGGTTCTTACCTGGCAGATCACGGTATTATCACCATGCATGATCTTGAACTTTTCCTGTTCGATCTCCGTGATGTACATCTTCGTACCGATGCGCATTTCTGTGATGTCTGCCTCGATAAAATCAGGTAGATCGGCCGGTAAAGCCTTTACACGAAGTTTACGATTTACAATACGCAGCACTCCACCGTTTTTAACCCCACGGGCGTTACCAACGACACGTACGGGAATTTCCATCATCACTTCTTTGTCTTCGAAGATCTGGTAAAAATCGATGTGTAGAATGCGATCGGTCACCGCGTGAAATTGAATATCCTGAAGGATACATTCCACATTCGTACCGTTTTCCAATGAAATTACAACCGTGTGTACATCTGGAGTATACACCAAGTCTTTAAACGCAATTTCATCTGCCGAAAAGTGTATAGGTGTTTCTCCTCCGTAAACCACGCAGGGAACCTTTCCAGCATTACGTAAGGCCTTCGTTGCCGACTTGCCCACGCTTTCTCTTTGAGATCCATTAATTGTAATTGATTTCATTTTAAAATTTTAAAGTTATATCCCATTCACCTGCTGGCAAATGGGCTGCAAATGTAGGGTTTTTTCTGAAAAAGGAGAAGAAAACAAGCTTATTTGTCTTTGCAATTACATCAGGAATTTTGATGCGATACTTTCGTTGTTGTTTACCCGAAGCATCACATCGGCAAATAAGTTGGCACAGGTAAGTACCCGTACCTTCGAACTCTGCTGTTTAAGCGGAATAGAGTCGGTGACAATGAGCTCCTCCAATTTAGAATTTTCGATCTTTTCGTAGGCATTACCGGAGAGGATAGGGTGGGTGCAAATGGCCCGCACGCTCAAAGCGCCTCGCTCCATCATAAGGTTGGCAGCTGTGGTCAAGGTCCCGGCGGTGTCCACCATGTCGTCTACCAAAACCACATTCTTTCCCTGTACGTCACCTATGAGTTCCATGTGTGAGATCACGTTGGCCTTAGCACGTTGCTTGTAGCAGATAACAACGTCGCTTTCCATGGCCTTGGAATAAGCGTATGCACGTTTGGATCCCCCCATATCGGGCGAAGCGATCGTTAAGTTGTCCAAGTTCAATCCTTTCAAGTAGGGAAGAAAAATTGTTGAGGCGAAAAGGTGATCCACTGGCTTTTCAAAGAAGCCTTGAATTTGATCGGCATGCAAGTCCATGGTGATGATACGGGTAGCTCCCGCGGTTTCCAGCATTTTGGCCACCAGTTTGGCAGCGATGGGAACCCGGGGCTTGTCCTTCCTGTCCTGGCGGGCCCAACCGAAATAGGGAAGCACTGCCGTGATATGTCGTGCCGAAGCCCTCTTAGCCGCGTCCAGCATGAGCAGCATTTCCATAAGGTGATCGCTGTTGGGGTGAGTGGAGCCTATAATAAATACCCGGCTTCCTCGTACCGATTCTTCGAAAGAAGGTTGGAACTCTCCATCGCTATAGGTGGAGGTGATCACATTTCCCAGGGGAGCTCCGAAGGCCTTTGCGATGTCTTTGGCAAGGGATTCACTTTGCTTGCAGGCAAAAATTTTGGGTTCTGGAACAGGAACGGACATACGATGGTTTTTGATTGTGCAGCAAATGTAAAATTCTATGCCTTCATTTTAAAAAAATGGCTGAGGGAATTACTAACAAATTTAAATTATTGTGTATTTTTGCCCTCCACTTGCCTTGGTGGCGGAACTGGTAGACGCGCTGGATTCAAAATCCAGTTCTTTCGGGAGTGTGGGTTCGATTCCCACCCAAGGTACAACAAGAAACAAAAAGAGTAAATGTTAGCGAGCTTCAATACGAAGCTCGCTTTCTTTTTTTGAGGCTCAGTTTGGCCTTTGTTTATTGGTTTTGAGCATGCCAGCAGTTAAAAAGTCCCGTGTGCATTTCTGGCGAGGTGCACATCCTGTCCAGCTCTGAAAATCAAGATGAAAAAGTTATAGATTACTTCTATTTCTTGATGATCTGGGATTTGTCGTTCAGTCCGTCAACAACGATCTCCGGATTTCCATAAACATAAACATAACTTTTCCCTTGTGCATACAGTTTTAATTCTTTGGAAGCGCGCACGTATATATCGGATGAATTGGAACTGATAAGATCTGCAAAAGTGG
>JABDNM010000214.1 GCA_013043825.1 Flavobacteriaceae bacterium | reverse complement strand
GCGAAGTAGAGGAGATTTATCCTCCCGAATTAAAAGGTCCTGCAATCACCGACTACCTGGCCCGATTAAAAGCCTCGGCCTTCACTGAACTTGCCGATAATGCCATTGTAGTTACCAGCGACACAATCGTGTGGAAGGACAACCAAGCCATAGGTAAGCCGGCGAATGAAGCAGAAGCCAGATCAATGCTTCGAAATCTAAGCGGAAACGTACACGAGGTGTATTCTTCGGTGTGTTTTACATCCAAAAAGGGACAGCGAATGGTAAACGATCGAACTAAAGTCTGGTTCAAGGAGCTTACCAATGAAGAGATAGAACATTACATTTCAAAATATAAACCTTTTGACAAAGCTGGCAGTTATGGCATCCAGGACTGGCTTGGTTATGTAGCGATCGATCGATTGGAGGGATGTTTCTTCAATGTGATGGGGCTTCCTACCCGTCTGGTCTATAAGAGTTTAGTGGAGATTGCAAATGATGGAGCCTAGATTTTTAAATTTATTTTAAGACTAGGCGGCTGCCTAAAGTTGTATTTTTACCGAAATATTTTTTGCCATGAAATATCTTCCCTCCTTCCTTCTCGTTTTGCTTTTTGCACTACTAATTACGGCATGTAATTCTTCGGAAACTAATACACTTGCAATTAGCTCAAACTTGCGGCTTAATAAAGGAGATTTGGAGCCACGGGAATTATCGCAGCAATTCAAGGACTACTGGTATGCAGGCACCGCAGAGATCACTTCTTACAAACTAACACAGGAACGTTATGGTGAACTACGTAATGGTACTGCTGTCAATGTATTTGTTACCGAAGATTTCCTTCCCAATGAACAAGTAAAGGCAGATGGTTCCAACCCAGACAATCTAGCTGTGCTCAAGCTGAATCAAACCAAAAAATTCGTCACTGGGATCTATCCAAACTCGGTGATGACAAGTACTTTCAGTCCGATAAATTATGACGACCATGCCCTGAAAGTAACCCACTCCATGCAGGAATGGTGTGGTCATGTTTACATTCAGCTGAATAATAGAAAAGACTTTGAGATTATGGCTCATTCCTATTTTGAAGGTGAAGCCGATCAACAGCTGAATATTTCAAAAACTTGGTTGGAAAATGAAATTTGGAATCTCATCCGCATCAACCCAAATGACTTGCCAACGGGGACAATCAGTATATTACCAAGCTTTGATTATTTCAGAATGAGTCACCAACCAATAACCGCACATTCGGCATCCGCTAATTTGATTCAAGGTGATTCCATTACAACTTACACACTCTCCTATACAGACATTAAACGTGAGTTAAAAATATACTTCAATAGTGATTTCCCGTATACGATCGAACGTTGGGAGGAAACCCATGCCAATGGGCTCAAATCCACTGCCGAAAAATTGGCACGGATCCAAACAGCTTACTGGAGTAAAAACAGCAATCGTTATCTTTCTCTACGAGATTCATTAGGGCTTTGAAGCTTCAATGTTAAAGAAATCCCAAGAGGTAATTCCAAAACCCGAATTTCAATATCTTTGAGAGTAACCAAAAGCACTCAATGTGAATTACAAGAAACTTGGCTTCTCCTTACTAACGACCTGCCTCCTTTCCATTAGTTTATTTGCTCAGAAACCCGAAAAACCTTCGGCCTCTGAACTCTTTCATGATCTTCAGAAGTTGAACTTCCTGGGATCGGCCATGTACATTGCCGCACATCCGGATGATGAGAATACGCGGTTAATTTCGTATTTGTCAAACGATATCAAAGCACGCACGGCTTACCTTTCCATGACACGCGGCGATGGAGGTCAGAATTTGGTTGGGCCTGAAATCCGGGAACTGTTGGGAGTGATCCGTACCCAGGAATTACTTGCAGCCAGAAACATTGATGGTGGATATCAACTATTTACTCGAGCCAATGATTTCGGGTACTCCAAGCATCCCGATGAGACTCTGGCTCTCTGGAACAAGGACGCAATAACGAGCGATGTGGTGCGAGCCATTAGAAAATTCAAACCAGACATTATTGTCAATCGATTTAATCATAGGAATCCGGGCACTACACATGGGCATCATACATCTTCTGCTATGCTAAGCGTTGAAGCCTTCGATCTGGTGGGAAATGAGACCAACTATCCCGAAACCGCAGCTACCTATGGAACCTGGCAACCCAAGCGGTTGTATTTCAATACGTCATGGTGGTTCTACGGAAGTAGAGAAAACTTTGAAAAAGCCGATAAAACAAATATCATTGAAGTTGAGACCGGAGGCTATTATCCAGTTTTGGGCCTTTCCAATGGGGAGATTGCGGCCATGAGCCGAAGTATGCATAAATCGCAGGGTTTTGGATCTTCGGGAAGTCGCGGGAGCCAAACCGAATATCTTGAATTCCTGAAAGGGGATGCTACCACCAACAAATCGAATCTCTTCGAAGGAATCGATACCTCCTGGTCCCGAGTGAAGGGAGGACAAGCCATTGGGGCAATTTTAAAGAAAGCTGAACTGAATTTTGATTTTACAGACCCTTCGGCTATTGTACCCGATCTTTTGGAAGCGTACAAACTCATCGAACAACTTGATGATGACCATTGGAGAACAGTAAAAACAGAAGAGATTAAGAACCTCATTTTGAATTGTTCCGGACTATTCCTGGAAGTTGTGGCCAGTAAGCAGTCTACGTCACCTCAAGGAAATCTGATAGTAACTGCAGAAGTTGTAAACCGTTCGGCAGTTCCTATGAAGCTGAATTCTATTAGTTCATCTGTCATCCAGTTTCCGGCCCAGCTGCTCGCAACTCCCCTTCAGAATAATGAAAAACTTAATTTCACCAGTACTGAAAACACCTTCAATGCTACAAATTATAGCACCCCATACTGGTTGAAAGAGAAAGGCAGTTTAGGATTGTACAAAGTGAGCGACCCCGAAATGATCGGGTTACCTGAAATACCGTTACCATTTCCTGTCACATTCAATATGAGCATAATGGGTAATGAGATCCATTTCAGTAAAAACATAATTTACAAATTCACCGATCCGGTAAAAGGAGAAGTTTACAGGCCCTTCGAAGTATTACCCGAAGTGACGGCGTCCATCCCCGATAAAGTACTTATTTTTTCTAATGAGAATGCCAGGAGTATTCCAGTTGTGGTGAAAGCGGGAAGAGAAAATATCACCGGTACTGTGACTCTTGAGCACCCCAAAGGATGGATCGTCTCGCCAGCGCAGCATACATTTTCACTAGGCCAGGAAGGATCAACACAAACTGTTATCTTCAATGTGAAGCCGCCCAAAGACCAGAGCGAAGGCTACCTCAAACCATTACTTCAAGTGGGAGATCGTTTCCACAATAAGGAGTTGATCACTATCGATTATGAGCACATTCCGTTTCAGTCGGTTCTAGTGAATTCACAAGCGAAAGTGGCGCGTATTCCAATTGAGAAGAGAGGCGAGAATATTGGTTATATAGAAGGTGCCGGAGATGCCATCCCTGAGAGTTTACGACAAATTGGCTATCAGGTCACTGTGATCGAACCCGGGGAGATATCTGCAAATAACCTGAAACGATTCGATGCAATAGTGGTTGGAATTCGGGCTTACAATACGGTTCCCGAACTCGAGTTCAAACAAACCGAGTTGAATAAATATGTGAATAACGGTGGGACGCTCCTACTTCAATACAACACCAATCGCCGATTGGTCACCGATGACCTTGCTCCTTTTCCACTGAAATTGAGCCGCGACCGGGTAACCGATGAATTCTCCACTGTGACCATACTTGCGCCCAAGCATCCGGTATTGAACAAACCCAATAAGATCACCATGAACGATTTTGAAGGCTGGGTGCAGGAACGTGGATTGTATTTCCCGAACGAATGGAGTGAGGAGTTCACCCCAATTCTTGGCATGAAAGATAATGACGAACCGGAAACGAAAGGATCTTTGCTTGTTGCCCAATACGGTAAAGGGCACTACGTATATACTGGGATCAGTTTCTTTCGTGAGCTACCTGCCGGTGTGTCCGGTGCCTACCGTCTTTTTGCAAATCTATTATCTTTAGGAAAATAGTCGATCAATGGAAAAAATGGACAAATTCATCTGGAGAAAAAGCTATACCCTGGTCCTGATCATCAATATCATATATATCGTCCTTTTTTATTTTCTAATGAAAAGTTACTCTTAAGATGGGCACGATAGATTGGATCATCTTAATCGGGACCCTCGTTTTTATCGTAGGCTATGGCACCTATAAAAGCAGGGGAAATAAAAATGTAAGCGAATATCTCAAAGGTGGTAACAGCAGTAAATGGTGGACCATAGGATTGAGCGTGATGGCTACCCAAGCCAGTGCCATTACCTTTCTCTCTACTCCTGGACAGGCTTTCCACGATGGAATGGGGTTCGTCCAGTTCTATTTTGGATTGCCCCTGGCTATGGTGATCATCTGTCTGGTCTTTATTCCGCTATACCATAAAATGAATGTATTTACGGCTTACGAGTTTCTGGAGTCACGTTTCGATAGAAAGACCCGCTCCCTCACAGCTTTTTTCTTTCTGGTCCAGCGTGGACTGGCAGCCGGGATAACTATTTTCGCACCCGCAATTATCTTATCGGCAGTATTAGGCTGGAATCTCATTTACCTAAATATCATCATCGGTATCCTGGTCGTTATTTACACAGTTAGTGGTGGTACGAAGGCCGTGAACATAACCCAAAAGCAACAAATGGCCATTATTTTCGGTGGTTTGATCATCGCCTTTCTCATCATATTGAATTTCCTGCCCCTGGACGTTGGTTTTGACAATGCATTGGAGATTGCCGGTGCCAACGGTAAAATGGAGATCCTGGATTTTTCATTCGACCTTGAAAATAGATATACAGTCTGGACCGGACTCCTGGGTGGTACTTTTTTGATGTTATCGTACTTCGGAACAGATCAAAGCCAGGTACAGCGTTATATTTCCGGAAGATCCGTACGCGAGAGCCAGATGGGTTTGATCATGAACGGAGTTTTGAAGGTGCCACTCCAATTTTTCATTCTCTTGATAGGGGTCATGGTATTCGTTTTCTATCAATTCAATAGTTCCCCGCTAAATTTTAACCCTGCTGCCGAAGCCGATGTATTAAACAGTGCCTATGCCGAGGAGTATCGTGATCTGCAGACCGAGAAACAATTGCTGGAATCGGAAATTTACACCCTGCAATCGGACTTTTCACGCGAGACCAATTCCGACGTAAAAGAAAGTATGATCGAGCAAATGCAATTGCTTAACCAGTCGGAAACAGCTTTACGCGAATCGTCCAAAGCTCTCATCCTAAAAGCGAATCCCGAAGCGGAGACCAACGATAAGGACTATGTTTTCATTCATTTTATTTTGAACAACTTACCCATGGGCCTCATCGGTCTCTTGCTCGCGGTTATTTTGAGTGCAGCCATGTCCTCTACGGCTGCCGAATTGAATGCCTTAGGTTCAACAACTGCGATCGATTTTTATAAACGGAACTGGGAAGGACGAAGTGAACGTCATTATGTGCGTATCAGCAAATGGTTCACATTAATGTGGGGAATCATTGCCATATTAGTTGCTTGTGTCGCGAATCTGTTCGATAACTTAATTCAGTTAGTAAATATTATTGGTTCCATATTCTATGGAAATATCCTGGGTGTCTTTCTCTTGGCCTTCTTTATTAAATTTGTAAAGAGTCGAGCTACATTCATCTCAGCTATTATTACGCAAATCGTTGTAGGTGTAGTTTGGTACGTCGATATACTGCCCTATTTGTGGCTGAACGCATTAGGTTGTATTTTGGTAATGGTTTTGGCCATGATCCTACAGACGATCTTTCCAAAAACAAAAGAATATATTGAAACTTAACTTCCATGCTTGACTTTCTTCTCACCAGCGATGCCATCATGGCCTTAGTGACACTTACCTTCCTGGAGACTATTTTAGGAATCGATAATATTATTTTTATCTCGATCGCGGCCAATAAACTCCCGGAACATCAACGAGGAAAGGCAACAAATATCGGGCTTCTCTTCGCCATGGTCCAACGCATCGTGCTGTTATTCTTTGTTTCCTTTTTAGTGAGTTTGAAAGAACCTTTCTATACCATTGATAATAGTTGGTTAACAATGGGGATAAGTTGGCAAGCGGTTATACTATTTGTAGGAGGCTTGTTTCTAATTTATAAAAGCACTTCCGAGATAAGAGAAAAAGTGGAGGCTCCGGCCCATGATGAACTCAAAGTAGCCACCAAAGCGGTGAATTCATTGTCCCAAGCAATAGTTCAAATATTAATCATTGACTTCATCTTTTCGATCGACTCCATTCTAACCGCGGTGGGTATGACGAACGGGCTATCACCGAATCAAAATTATAATCTTGTCCTCATGGTCATAGCTGTTGTGATCTCGATCATTATCATGATCGTTTTTGCAAATAGGATTCGTAGGTTCATTCATACCCATCCTAGCATCCAGGTGTTGGCCCTGGCCTTCCTGATCTTAATAGGTTTTATGTTGATCACAGAGGCAGCCCATCTTTCGGAAACCATGCTCTTTGGGCAAACGGTAGGTGCCATTCCGAAGGGGTATCTCTACTTTGCCATTGCATTCTCGCTGGGAATAGAATTCCTCAACCATAAGATTGCAAAGAACTACCTAAAACGGTCCAAATGAAAAAGCTGCATCTTGTTTTATTTGCCTTTTTTCTCCTCGCTTGTGGTGAACAGGAAACAGCAATCCAGGATAAATTAAATCTCGAGGAAAAATTAAATGGAGCCTGGACAGCCAAGGCGTTTGATGGGGAATTGCATGAGTCCTGGCATCTGAACGACGACGGCTGGATGGAACAACAAGGTTATTATATTGAAGCTGCAGACACCTCCTACAGTGCAAAATCACAGATTATGAAGGTGGGAGAAGAAGTGATCTTGTTCAGTGTGATAAAGAATTCGAACCCAAAGATCTTCAAAGCGATCGAATCAATGGATAACAAGTTAGTATTTTTCAATGACGATTATAGCAATCCTATCAAGGTGACTTACAAATTTCAAGACAGTTTGAATTACCGGAGAACTATTCAGGGTAAAGAGAATGATAGCCTGGTAGAATACATCTTTAACTTTCGAAAGGTGAATTAGAATAATTCAATTTATGATCTTTAAACTGTTGTTTTTCAATATATTACACTAACTTTATACCTTTGCTTCCAAATCTAAGGTTACCTATAAGAGGTAGATCTGGCCAGAACGACCTTTATCGAACAATTCAAATAAAACAACCAACATGGGAGCATTACATGTAAACGCGAAATTTAGCATCCACGACGGAAAGCTGGATGAATTTAAGAATTATCAAAATCGATGTATCGAGGCGGTTAAAGAAAAAGATACAGGAACCACCGAATACGACTGGTACTATAATTCAGATCAATCGGTGTGCATCGTAAAGGAAACCTACCGGGATTCGGAAGCTTTCCTGGAACACTTGGGGAACGTAGGTGAGAATTTAGGGCCTATGATGGGAATCACTCAATTCTCGGGTGAAGTATACGGTACCCCTTCCGCAGAAGTTAAAAAGGCCGTCGACGGCTTGGAAATTACGTTCTATGAACGGAAGGCAGGCGCATAAAAAAACGCCCTCCTAGAGGGCGTTATCTATTTTAAATGAGGTTGGTTTACATGGCCCCCCACTCTTTCAAGGACTTGGTGTTTAACGCGATATAGTCGTCATTACCTGCTTCTTGGGCTAATTTCAAAGAAGTTTGAGCCGCTTTTACCGCTCCTTTTTTGTCTCCGGCCTTAGCATAAATAAGAGATTGTTGTCTGTGGAACCAGAAGGCTGGTTTCTCTCTCATTTCGATAGCCTTGTCGATCCACATCTTTGCTTTATTAATGTCTTTTCCCGCTTCCAGGTAGTAAACAGCAGCGCTGTAATAATCGTTGGAAGATGGACCATTCATCACAGACTCGATACTGGAAGTAACCATTTTATCGGTGTGAAATTTAATGGGAACACCAACGTAAGCCTTTTCCCAAATTATGCCCATGGTAGCAGAATCGTTCTTCAGGTCATCGAAGGTCATTGTAAATGTCTGAACCGGATCGGGCATTGGATAAACAGGAGCCTTAACTTTGGCAGCTACTTTCGACTCGTCCCACTTTTGAGGAGTCCCCCAATTGCCAGCATCGCTGTAGAAGATAACTTCCCAATTTTCTGCTCCCGGCATAGTGTAAACAGCATAACTACCTGCTTTCAAAGTTTTGCCACCTATAACGACATCGTCCCCAAAGGTGATCTTGGTATTGGCATTTGCGCCTGTTCTCCAGAGCTTCCCGTAAGGGACGAGTCCTCCAAAAATGGTTCTTCCTTTCACAGATGGGCGAGAGTACTCCAGGGTAACATCGGTCAACCCCACTTTTTGTTCAATTTTTTGAAATGGGCTGGGCGCAGGGGTCTGCACCTGAGCAGAGGCTGTCAATGTAAATAAGCCTAAGCAAAATAACAGAATAAATTTTTTCATTATGGTTTATTTTATGGTTTTTACGATTGTTACGAAGGTACAATTTGCCCCATTTTTAATAGTTAACAAAAACTTAAAAGAAGCCAATCTCAGTGGATTATTATGCTAATGCTAATTAACTGTTAATCTTGCTCTTAACACTTGACTCTTATCCATTGTACTTAGTATCTTTAAAGAAAAAATGGTGCTGCCTTATTTTAGAAAATCCAAAAATATTGAGAAGTCCAATTCTCGATCTGCACACAAATCGATAGAAAGGTTATTAAAAATGAACCATCGGTTAACTGCTCCGCGTAAGTAGATTGTTAATTTTTGTTTAATGTTTAGGGTAAATATATAAACAATTTATACATTTGTCTTAAACAACAGCATTTGAAAATTTATACACTTCACGAAAAACAGCGTCTTCCCATCACCAGGGATGAGGCTTGGGCGTTTTTATCGAATCCAAAAAATCTTAAAGTCATAACCCCGGACAGTATGGGATTCAACATTCTATCTGGTGCAGACAGACCCATGTATGCCGGACAGATCATTCAATACCTCGTAAGTCCGTTCAAAGGAATTAAAACCAAATGGGTCACGGAGATAACTCACGTTACCGAAGGTAGTTACTTTGTCGATGAGCAACGTTTTGGACCATACGCATTATGGCATCACAAACATTT
This sequence comes from Flavobacteriaceae bacterium, assembly GCA_013043825.1. Classification (GTDB taxonomy): domain Bacteria; phylum Bacteroidota; class Bacteroidia; order Flavobacteriales; family Flavobacteriaceae; genus Aureisphaera. Next base: position 40,225 of record JABDNM010000214.1, on the reverse strand, counting down.
TATTACCGAGGTAGACGGTGGAGTTGAAATGGAGGATATAATCGATTACAAGGTACCTTTCGGGATCCTTGGTCAATGGCTCCATCCATTATTGGTTAGACCACAGCTCAAGAAAATATTTGAATATCGCAGGCAGAAACTAACACAGCTTTTTGGTGAAATGCGATCACAACAACTCAGCGCATGAAAAAAAATATTCTTCTCATAGGGGGTACCTACGGAATAGGTGCCAAGATCCTTGAATTACTGGGTAATTCCCATGAAATACATGTTGCCTCCCGCACGGCGGAAGGCTTACCACAATTCGTGACTCATCATAGCTTTAATGCACTGGAAGATGATATTTCAACCTTGGGGTTACCAGACCGTATCGACGCTCTTGTTTACTGTCCGGGAAGCATAAATCTTCGTCCGTTTAAGATGCTTCGTCCCGAATCTTTCGAAGAAGATATGGAGATCAATTTCTTTGCTCTGGAGCGTGTTGTACACGGCTTACTACCGAATCTAAAGAACTCTGAACAAGCCAGTCTTGTGTTTTTTAGCACCGTTGCGGTTAAAGTAGGGATGCCATTTCACACCAGTGTAGCGGCCGCCAAAGGGGCGATTGAAGGATTCGCAAAGGCACTTGCGGCAGAATATGCCCCTTCTTTCCGGGTAAATGTAATCGCACCATCCTTAACCAACACCCCTTTAGCCGAAAAACTACTCTCTTCGGAAGAAAAGATAGAAAAAATGGGGGGACGACATCCCCTCAAGCGAGTAGGAACTCCCGAGGATATCGCTCAAATTGCCGAATTTCTGATCTCCGATAAATCGTCCTGGATGACAGGACAAATAATAGGAGTCGACGGTGGAATCTCTACCTTGCAATCCTGATTATGAAAAAGAAGATCTCCTTGTTTTGGTTCCGAAGAGATTTAAGACTGGACGACAATGTTGGCCTCTTCAACGCTCTTAGCGATGATAACCCTGTATTAGCCATCTTCATTTTCGATACGGAAATCCTGGATAATCTCCCTAAAGACGATCCCCGTGTGACCTTTATCTACGACCAAATATCCTCTATTCGTTCACAACTGGATGAATTGGGAAGTGGATTGGGCGTGTATCATGGCAGGCCAAAGGAAATATTCAAGCAGCTCATAAGTGATCTCGATATCTCGGCAGTTTACACCAATCACGACTATGAGCCCTATGCCAAGGAGCGGGATTCAGATATCGAAAAGCTACTTTCGAAAGAAAACATTGATTTCAACAGTTTTAAGGACCAGGTTTTTTACGAAAAAGACGAAGTGGTTAAGGATGATGGAGACCCTTATGTGGTTTATACTCCTTACATGAAGACCTGGAAAAGTAAGTTTAATAAGGATGGGCTGCCAACAATTCATCAAACTCCGAACGAAGATTCTAATTTGTTGAAATCTTTTAATTGGCCGGAAATATCCATGGAAGAACTAGGATTTGAGCGCTCTTCCATCGAAGTTCCCGATTATTCTGTTTCTTCGGAATTGATTCAGGATTATGAAAAAACCAGGAATTACCCAGCCAAGGACGGTACGTCCCATCTGGGCCCACATCTGCGGTTTGGAACGGTGAGTATTCGAAAGATGATTCGGAAAGCTGCACAGGAAAAAAACGAAGTATTCTGGCAAGAATTGATATGGAGAGAGTTCTTTATGCAAATCCTATGGCACTTTCCTCATACAGTGGACAAGGCTTTCAGAGCGAAATACGATCGTATCGAATGGCGTAATAATGAAGAGGAGTTTGAAAAATGGAAGAGTGGAACAACAGGCTTTCCCCTGGTTGATGCAGGAATGCGCCAGCTGAATGAATCTGGTTATATGCATAATCGCGTGAGGATGCTGGTTGCGAGTTTCTTGTGTAAACATCTATTGATCGACTGGAGATGGGGAGAGGCGTACTTTGCTGAAAAGTTATTAGATTTCGAACTCGCAAGTAATATTGGTAACTGGCAGTGGGCAGCTGGCAGCGGAGTAGACGCAGCTCCATATTTCAGGATCTTCAATCCAACGACACAGATCGATAAATTCGACAAGGATCACAAATATATAAAGCAATGGATCCCCGAATTCGATACGTCTGAATACCCGGAGCCTATGGTCGATCACAAAGAAGCGAGAGAACGTTGCCTCAAAACCTATAGAGCAGCAGTTCAATGACATAAGTAAGAATTTTCTTCATTTTTTCTTGTTTTATTCGATAAAATGTATATATTTATCGATATAATTGAATCTAAGGTAGTTACATAACCCCCAAATCGCAGCTTATGGAAACGTCCGATAATCAATTTTCCAATCGGGAAATTACAGTTACCTACGAACCAAAAAAGTGTATTCATGCCGAAGCTTGTTACCGTGGACTGGAAGAAGTCTTCCGGACAACAATTATCCCGTGGATAAATCTGGATGGTGCAGACAATGAACAAATCATTGCTCAAGTCAAGAAATGTCCTTCAGGTGCGCTAAGCTTTACTCGAGTGAAAGAACTGGCCAACAGCTAGTAATTTTAACAAAATTTATCACTTTGAGTGGCAATTAATCCTCTTTTTTGCGGTCACTTTGCCAAAACAAACCTGCCTACAATGAAACAATTATCCCTAATTTGTGTAGTCCTCATTATTGGTTGGACTGCATCACTATCTGCACAACAAACCACTACATTGGATGAACAATTTACCGATGTGATCGATAAATCTAATCGATACGAAGATTATAAGGTCGTCAAGATCTACAAACTCAACAATCTTCGGAAGAACGTAAAAGACAGTATTGCTGCTATCGAGTTGAACCTGCAAAACGCCAATGCCGCAATCGCTGCTCAACGGTCCGAGATTGACACGCTTAAAAACCAGGTGTCCCAATTACAATCCGATCTCACCACCTCACGGGACAAGGAAGATGGAATAGAGTTGTTCGGCTCGTTAATCAAGAAATCAACATACAAACTTATCATGTGGACCCTAATTGGGATTCTGGCATTGATCGTCTTGTATCTGCTCTTCAAGTTCAGAACGAGTAATTCCATCACCAAAGCTGCGAATTTAAAATTGGCCGAAACGGAAGATGAATTTGAATCACACCGTCAACGGGCTCTGGAACGGGAACAGCAGTTAAGAAGAAAACTTCAGGATGAGATCAACAAGAATAAATAATTCTATTCTATACGAGTGATCTTAGCACCAATTTTGCGCAAACGGTCATCAATCTTCTCATAACCCCGATCGATCTGTTCAATATTGTGGATGGTACTTGTTCCATTAGCCGACAAGGCTGCGATCAATAGAGAAATTCCTGCTCTGATGTCCGGAGACACCATGGTTGTAGCTTTCAGGTCCGATTCGAAGTTATGCCCTATTACCGTTGCCCTGTGAGGATCGCATAGGATGATCCTGGCTCCCATATCGATGAGCTTATCCACGAAGAATAACCTGCTTTCAAACATTTTCTGGTGAATGAGCACACTTCCCTTTGCCTGGGTGCATACTACCAAAACGATACTCAACAAGTCTGGAGTAAAACCTGGCCAGGGTGCATCGGCCACGGTGAGTGTAGAGCCGTCAATATATCCCTGGATCTCATAGCTTTCCTGAGCAGGTATATAAATATCATCGCCCTTCTTTTCGAGTTTAATACCCAGTTTTCTGAATGTTTCCGGGATCAGTCCGAGGTTTTCCCAACTCACATCCTTGATGGTGATCTCTGAACGTGTCATGGCTGCTAAGCCGATCCAACTGCCTATCTCGACCATATCGGGAAGGACTCGATGGGTGCATCCACCCAGTTTATTCACCCCTTCAATGGTGAGTAGGTTTGAGCCTACGCCAGAGATCTTGGCCCCCATGGAATTCAGCATCTTACATAACTGCTGAAGATAGGGCTCACAGGCCGCATTATAAATAGTGGTAGTTCCTTTCGCCAACACAGCGGCCATCACAATATTGGCGGTGCCGGTAACGGAAGCCTGGTCCAATAACATATAGGTTCCTTCTAAACCCTTGGGAGCTTCCACCCCATAAAAACGGTCCTCAGTGTTATACCTGAATTTTGCGCCTAAGCGAATAAATCCTTCAAAATGAGTGTCGAGTCTTCTACGACCTATCTTATCTCCTCCTGGTCTTGGGATGTATCCCTTTCCGAAGCGTCCCAACAAGGGTCCAACGATCATGATGGATCCACGGAGGGAACTGCCTTCCTTTTTAAACAGTTCAGATTCAAGATAATCGAGTTGTACGTCGTCTGCGATGAACGAATACTTTCCCTTTCCAAGTTTTTGGATCTTAACTCCCAGGTTCCCGAGAATGGTAATGAGTTTATTAACATCCAGGATGTCGGGTATGTTTTCGATGATTACTTCTTCCGAAGTAAGCAATACAGCACAAAGTATCTGCAGGGCCTCATTTTTAGCCCCTTGGGGCCTGATCTCTCCTTGTAATGAATGGCCACCTTCTATTTGAAATGTTCCCATAAACTAAGCGAGCAAGATGCGATTAGTAACGTTTTCTACCTCTGTTTCCTTTACCGCCTCCTTTTTTACCGGAAGATTGCTGCTTGGCGAAACGTTTTTTATTTTTCAGGAGTTGTTGCGAATCAGACAGGTCTTCATCGCTGTTACGCAAGTTGATCTTACCCCCGGATAGTTCATAGAGGTGTTCGAAGATCACATCGTCTTCCACCGTATCTTTGTTCCAATTCAAAAAGCATTTTTTCATGTGGTTAGCAATGGTGATCACCAGGCCGTCTTTTTTGTCTCCGGCCTCCCAACTATTTGCCACATCGATCATTCGCTTGATATTATTTCCATAGAAGCGATATTTCGGGTGATTTTGTGGATATCCCAGAGGATCGGGCCGCTCGGCCAATTCTTCCCTTGAGGGCTTGGGAAACGGAGAGTCCGCATCCAGCTTAAAATCGGAAATGATAAATAGTTGATCCCATAATTTATGCTGAAAGTCTGGGACGTCTCGTAAATGGGGATTCAGGTTCCCCATAACAGCAATGATGCTCTTGGCACAATTATTTCTGGCTTCCTTGTCTTTCAAGGAAACCGCATGCGCCACCATTTTCTGAATATGGCGTCCATATTCAGGTATAATCAAATGCTCACGCTCTGTATTGTATTCTATATCGTCTATCAAAATGATGTTTTTAGGAAGTAATTGCTTCGTAGAAGTGATAACGACCGCAAAATACTAAAATTATAAGGAAATGACTCCTTCAACCTTGGAAACTTCCAAATATTTTTCGATCACGGCATCCGGAGAATTCATGGTCACACGTATGGAAACGCTGGTATAATTTCCTTTGGAGGAATCCCGGGTTTGAACGAAGGCATCCGTGCCATCAAATATTGCACGAATCTCCGCTACTTTCTCCAAAATAGATGGCACAATGAACTTATACATATAGGGTGAAGGCCAGGCAGTATCTGCTTCCAGCTGTGTTCGTAAACGATCATAAAAGTCCTTAGAACTCCCATTTTTTTTCATAGCATTCACTTCAAAAAAGTCTAGGCAAAGATACACTTTTCAACATCAATAAATTGTTCCGATATTTGTACATTATTATAAATTGAACTGTCGATAAATCGAGTAGATTAACAAATATTACAGCTACTCAATTACATTTATAAAATCTAAAGGTTGAAAACCAAACGCATTGTTATAACCGGGGGTCCGGGAACCGGAAAAACCGCACTTATCGAGCACCTCACCAAGGCTGGCTACCATACGTTGCCCGAGATTTCAAGAGCGGTGACTAAAAAGGCCCAGGCAGAGGGGATCGACCAACTATTCCTTGAAAACCCGATTCTTTTCAGTGAAATGCTTTTGGAAGGAAGACTCCGGCAATATCACCAGTCGGTACACGTCGATGCTCCCTATCTATTTTATGATCGTGGAATGCCCGATGTAACTTCATATATGAATTATCTGGGTACAGAATATAATGATAAGTTCAGGGAGATATGCAACTCCTATCTCTACGATGCTGTTTTCTTACTTCCTCCATGGAAGGATATCTACGTCCGGGATAATGAACGTTATGAATCATTTAAAGAAGCACGAATCATCTTCAATTATCTTCAAAAGGGTTATGAAGGTTTCGGTTACGATGTAATTGAAGTTCCCGTAGGCACCTTGGAACATCGAACACAATTCATCATTAAAAAATTGGATCGCCTGTTTTGACCTCGCCTCTTCATATCTTGAACGACTACTGGGGATATACCCAATTCAAACCCAAACAGGAGGAGATCATCAACCATGTATTAGCGGGTAAAGACACCGTCGCCCTGCTACCCACGGGAGGAGGGAAATCTCTTTGCTTCCAGGTACCAGCCTTAGCCATCGAAGGAATTTGTATCGTTATATCGCCCCTCGTCGCATTGATGGCAGACCAGGTGAAGGCACTGGGTGATTCCGGGATAAAAGCATTGGCCATCACTGGTGGAATCACTTTTACTGAACTCAATACCCTATTGGATAATGCCCAGTATGGCAATTACAAGTTCCTGTATCTTTCCCCGGAACGATTACAGCAGGAAATTGTTCAAAACGCCATAAAACGAATGAATGTCAACCTCATCGCAGTGGACGAAGCACATTGCATTTCGCAGTGGGGTAATGATTTTCGACCGGCCTATCGCAACATTCACCTGTTGCGAGAACTACATCCCTATGTCCCGGTGATCGCTCTCACTGCTACCGCCACCGTAGAGGTCTTGGAAGACACCATAGAACAACTTAAGTTGAAGGAGGCCGCAGTCTTTAAAAATTCCTTCGTCCGATCCAATCTCTCCTACCAGGTTAAGTTCGAAACCGATAAACCCTATCGATTGGAGAATATGTTAAAAAATGAAGCCGGGAATTCTATTGTTTACGTCCGAAATCGCAATCAGGCGGAAGAACTAAGTGCCCATCTGAACCAGGTTGGGATAACGTCATCGTTTTATCATGGTGGGATCTCTTCCGAAGATAAAAAGAATCGCCTGGCAGACTGGAAGGGTGAACAAGTGCCTGTCATGGTTTCTACAAACGCTTTTGGGATGGGAATCGATCATGGAAACGTTCGCCAGGTGATCCATGTCCAACTACCGGAGAGCATTGAGAGCTATTTCCAGGAGGCTGGACGTGCGGGCAGGGATGGTGAAGCTGCCACGGCTACTATACTTTATAATGAAGATGATAAACGGTTGGTCAAAAAACAATTTGTCGAATCCATGCCGGATACTAAAGAAGTGAAAAGACTGTTGCGAACACTCTATAATTATTTTCAGATCTCCTACGGCGAAGGCGAGTATACCAACCACAGTTTTAATTTCACCGAGTTTTGCCAGGTGTATAAGCTGAACACGTTAAATGCCTACAATGGCCTCACCCTGCTTGACCGACTGGGCGTATTGCGTCTATCGAAAGAATTTGGAAGAAAGTCTATGTTGCAGTTTTTGGTGTCGTCCTCCGTCCTGTTAAAAGAATTCGAACAACAGCAGTCGTTCTCGGTTGTGGGAAAAACTATCTTACGTATGTACGGAGGGGTCTTTGAAACAGCTAACGCCATCGATCTGGTCCTGGTATCAAAAAAGATGGGGATGTCTGTGGAGAAAGTGATCCAGATTCTGCAGGAAATGGAAAAGCAATCCCTGATTGACTTAAAAATTCATCAAACCGATGCTTCTATTACCTTCCTTGTACCACGAGAGGATGATAAAACAATCAACCCGTTACGGGATGATATTGAGCGAATGAAGTCCAGAAAACAGAGTCAGGTAGGAAAGGTGATTGATTATTTGGAGGATAACAGCCATTGCAAGCAATTGTTGTTAGTACGTTATTTCGGAGAAGTAAATGATACCCCATGTGGGATCTGTTCCTATTGCAAGCAATTAGAACCAGGTGAGAACACTGCAACCATCGAGGAAACTTCAAGGAAAATTCTGAATATGGTCGATGAACGACCCATGGATTCGCGTAGCATTGTTGAAAGTCTTAATTTAGACGAATCACTGGTCTTATCGGTGATCCAGCTTTTACTGGATGCTGGAAAAATCAAATTGAATGCGATCAATCAATATTTTAAGAAGTAACCCAACCCCAAGCTGCTGAAAAGTAACCCTATGAGAGATCTTCGCATTGTATTTATGGGAACTCCAGATTTTGCTGTTGGAGTATTGAAGTCGCTCGTGGATGCCGGCGAGCAGATCGTTGGAGTGATCACAACACCCGACAAGCCGGCTGGACGGGGCAGGATGTTGCGTGAATCTGCTGTGAAAGCGTATGCGACAAAACAGGGTCTTCGGGTTCTACAGCCAATCAATCTGAAAGACGAAGCATTTCTCGATGAATTAAAAACCTTGGGTGCTAACCTTCAAATTGTGGTGGCTTTCAGAATGTTACCCAAAGTAGTTTGGGCTCTTCCGGACTTCGGTACTTTTAATTTACATGCCTCCCTCCTCCCCGATTACCGGGGAGCTGCGCCTATCAATTGGGCTGTGATCAATGGGGAAGTCAAAACAGGGGTTACTACTTTTTTCATCGATGAAAAGATCGATACAGGAGCGATCATCGCAAACAGGGAAGTTGCTATCGAAACCAAAGAGACGGCTGGTAGTTTGCACGACAAGCTCATGGAGGCAGGAAGCGGCCTGGTCCTTGAAACCGTTAAACTCATTCGTGAGGATCGCGCGATACCTAAACCACAACCCATGGATGGAGATTGGAATCCAGCGCCCAAGTTACATTCCGAAAACACCCAGATCGATTGGACCTGGAATGGAAACAGGTTGGAGGCCTTTGTCCGAGGGCTTTCTCCTTATCCGTCAGCATGGACGGTGCTTATCAATAATGCTGAAGAAACGAAGGTAAAGATCTATTCGGCGAACTTTGAAAAAGTGAAACACGACGACACACCGGGTAAAATAACTGCCACCAAAAAATCCTTACAAGTTTCGGTGCTTGATGGTTATTTATATATTAAGGTAATGCAATTGCCTGGAAAACGGAAAATGGAGGTTTCAGACCTGTTGAACGGGTATATTTTTGAGGCGGATGCCAAATTCGTGTAAACCCTTGTCATTACTGAACTGATTAAAATTCCGACAAATTTGCTTCCGTTATTAACAAAGGCTCCAAGTTATCAACAAAAACGGGGATTTAGCCCGTCATTACTTGCGTGAACCGATAATCCGACTAAATTTGTACAGCAAATATTTGGAAGTTTAACCAACAATTAATTTTAAATAGTAAACTATGAACAAATCAGATTTAATCGATGGAATGGCATCAGAAGCTGGGATCACAAAAGCAGCAGCAAAAAAAGCATTGGAATCTTTCTTGGGAAATGTAGAAAAGTCCCTTAAAAGAGGAAATAGAGTATCTCTAGTTGGTTTCGGATCTTGGTCAGTTTCAAGAAGAGCTGCAAGAGAAGGAAGAAACCCTCAAACGGGAAAAACAATCAGAATCGCCGCTAAGAACGTAGTAAAATTTAAAGCAGGTTCAGATTTATCGAGTAGTGTAAACTAAGACCGTATTAAATCTCTAATACAGAGTATAGCCCTGCCAATCCCGGCAGGGCTTTTTATTTCCTTACTTTCCATTCCTTTCAAAAGAATTGGTAGTTTAAATTTTATTGTTTAGATTTAGATTACTAATCAATGGAAGATGATCACTTTAAAACCAACGAAAGGCGTGCTTCTAGTTGCCGAACCTTCGATTATTGGAGACGTATCCTTTAATAGATCGGTGGTGTTACTGGCAGAGCACAACGAGAATGGTTCTGTAGGCTTTATTCTGAATAAGCCACTCGAGTATTGTCTGAAAGATTTCCTGCCTGAAGTAAATTCCGACTTACGTGTATACAATGGTGGCCCTGTTGAACAGGACAATCTATACTTTATTCATCGAGTGCCGGACCTCATTCCCGATAGTATCGAGATCTCTAATGGGATCTACTGGGGTGGCGACTTCAACACCATACTGGATATGTTGGAAAACAATACGCTGAAAGATGATCAAATACAATTCTTCTTGGGGTATTCTGGTTGGTCCAGCATACAATTGGAAGAGGAATTGGAAGTTCATAGTTGGGTGGTCACTCCAAACGAAGCCCAGAACGAGATCATTGGTCGTTGTCGCGAAAACTTCTGGAAAGAGAAGATGATCGAATTTGGCGGGGATTACCTCATCTGGTCGAACGCTCCTGAAAATCCGAACCTCAATTAACCCAAACGGGCTTTCACATTAAGTTTAGCCAGTAAATCACCGGCCACTTCGGTTTTGTACGTTTTTTTTCTGAACTTGGTTATTGGGCGAATCCCCAGGATAGTATTGGTGATGAACAGTTCATCGGCTTTCTGTAATTCAAAGGGGGAAACAGAGGATTCTTCCAAAATATAGTCTGGCAATTCTCCCAGGATACGGATCAATTGCTTCCGCACTATTCCATTCAAGCAACCATCTTCCAAAGGAGGAGTTTTTATCTTATATCCATTCACTAGGAAAAGGTTCCCATTCAGTGCTTCGACTACCATCTTATTTTCATTCAACAAAAGACAATTACTATAATCATTCTCTTCGGCATAAATACTACCAAGGATGTTTACCAAGCGATTTGTAGATTTTATCGTTGAAAGTAAACCCGAATTCACATAATGGTCCTTGAATAGTTCCACTTCATAGTCATCATCAGGCAGCAGATAAAATGGTTCGTCCAGAGTTTCATAGGAGATCAAATATTCTATGCTTTTCGCAGAAGGTGAATACTTCCCTCCCCAGCCGCGCCAAACCAAAAGTTTGATGCGATAAGCCCGCTGTTGATCTTCATCTGCTATCGTTTGTCTGATCTGATCTTCTACGAATTCCATAGTGAAACTCATTGGAATCTCCATGCGCAGAATGCGCATACTGGCCATAAGTCGGAAATAATGATCTTCCCAAAAAAAGATCTTCCCGCCGGAAAATTTGATGGTTTCGAAGACAGCGTCTCCATATTGCAGTCCACGATTTTCGAAAGCCAGTAAGCTTTTCGACTCTGCTAGGATTGTTCCGTTGTAATTAACCATAGAAAAACCGTCTTGATTAAGACGGTTCAAAGATACTTTATTTCATCATGGCCCGAAAGGGACGCAATACACATTTATCAGGTTGAACCAAGAATATGTTTTAAATTCGAGATCATATTATCCCAGAGCATTTTCCCTTCTTCAACTTCATCTTCATCGGCAAAATCGGTTACCATCAACGAAACATCCTTGGTGATCTCATCCACTTGAATTCGAAGCTCGAAGTAGTAATCGGTATCAAAATCATCCTCCCAGCGGAATTTAATTCGCTCTCCACTCTTCTTACCGAGCAGTTTGGCCTTTTCCTCGCTACCCTCCCAAATGAAGGTAAAATACTCCCCTCGGGAATTTACATTGTCGGCATACCATTCACTCAATCCGGAGGGAGTTGACATATATTGGTACAGGAGGGATGGAGAAACATGTATTGGGAACTCCATTTCATACTTTACTTTCTCGTCCATTGGTTATTATCAGTTAGCTTTTGCCCAATATAGATATTAATTCCAAACTGCAAAAGAATCCCTCAATAATTTTTGAATAAGATAAGTTTCGGCAATCCCAATAAATTTAGGCATTTCGAAGCGACGTAAATTTATATCAACGGTGGAGCGATGAATCTGAATACCTTATAAAATATTGGCCAGGGGTCTGGACAAACTAAGGAGCTTTTTGTTAGCATATCTCGCTTTTTATTTACAATTTTAGGGGAGGGATTAATTACCGCGGACTATGTTAAAGAATTTTATTAAGAAAGTTGGAGCCATCAATGTGATGATGCTGGTATTGGTGCTCTCGATCATCATCGTTTCCGAATATATTTTTGTAACCGGAAGTAAGATAGATGCTTTGTTCTTAGGGTTATGGGCACCTACTATCCTGGGCTTCATGATCTATTTAAAACCACGAAACTAATGGAGTTGATCATAGGTTATAGCATCTTTACAGCCATCCTCTTCATTATTTGGGTGGTGTCTGTCATTTCCATATACAACCGTAATTTTCGGGATGAGAATTAGTGGCGTAAAAATTTAAGGTACGGTTTGTTCAGCTTTAATTTGTTGCTATCTTTGCAAACTCAAAACGGCGAGGTAGCTCAGGTGGTTAGAGCGTCGGATTCATAACCCGGAGGTCTCGAGCTCAAGTCTCGATCTCGCTACATTCAAACCCAACATGTAATTGTTGGGTTTTTTATTTCGTATTTTAACTGGATGAAATTAATTTATTTCATCTTGTTCACTGCCCTAATTTCCTGTCAATCCAACACAAAAGAGATGACCTATTCCAAGTCCTGGTCCCAGGAAGAAAAAAATTTTTTGATAAGTTCCTTGACGGATAGTTATCAAGGAGTGGTTGAAGAAGTGACTTCTCTAGACGAAGCCGAATGGAGCTGGAAAGCCATTGATTCGGTCTGGTCGATCGCAGAGGTGGTAGAACACCTCATCGTTCATGACGAACTTTTCTATCGCGAGGCACGTGTCCTCACAGGACTTCCCACTCTTCCCGAACAAGTCGAGTCCCATTTTGCTGCCGATGAAGAAATTCTTTCCTATAAGGAGATCACACCACAAAATACCGGTAAGTCACCATCGTATATGGAACCCATGGGCCGCTGGTGCTCAAAAGATGAAGCTTTGGCAGGATATTCGCACATTCGTGCCATGCTGATCGATTTCGTAAAAACCACCAACAAGGACCTGCGTCAATTCTATACCAGCAGTGGCCGGGGACCCACCATGTATCGAGATTTGCATCAATTGTTGCTCATTAGTGGGGCACATACAGAACGGCATAGAAAGCAGATTCAAAATATAAAAACTGAAATGCCCAAGAACTAGATCAGGATAAGAGATCTTTCAGGCCTTGAAATGAAAGTGTTTTCTGGTCACCCGACTCCATGTTTTTTAGGGTATACGCATTCTTCTTCATTTCCTCTTCGCCGGCCAGTACAACGAAAGGGATCCCACGCTTATCTGCATAGCCCATTTGTTTTTTGAATTTGGCCTCGTCCGGATACAACTCGGCAGTGATCCCTACCTTGCGCAATTCGGCAATGGCCTCCATAGCATATAGTGCTTCTTGCTCACCAAAGTTGAGGAATAGTAACTTGGAATTTGCGACCACGGTATCAGGAAACAGGTTTAGCTCCTCCAAAACCAGGTAAATTCGATCCAAACCAAAAGAGATGCCAACCCCACTTACGTCTTTCAGTCCGAAGATACCGGTAAGGTCGTCATATCTCCCTCCTCCGCCAATGCTTCCCATATCGACTTTATCCGGTGGAGCAACTTCAAAGATAGCGCCTGTATAGTAGTTGAGTCCCCGAGCGAGGGTAACATCTATCTGCAACTGAGCGGTTTTCAAACCAAGTTTGGCGACCTTTTCAACAATGAATTTTAATTCGTCGATTCCCTGCAGGCCAACTTCCGAAGCGACCAATAATTCTTTCAACTTTTCAAGCTTTTCGGCGGCGTCTCCCGAAATAGAAAACAAAGGTTGCAAAGCAGACAATGCACGTACCGTAATTCCTTTGGCCCGCATTTCCTTTTTCACACCCTCCTCACCTATTTTATCCAACTTATCGAGAGCTACTGTGAAATCGATCAACTTGTCCTCTTCACCAATTACTTCTGCCAGCCCACTCAGGATTTTACGATTGTTCAGTTTGATGATCGATCCTTTCAAATTTAACGCTGAAAAAACGGCGTCATACAACTGCACCAATTCCACTTCCTGCCACAACGACTTACTTCCTACCACATCGGCATCGCATTGATAAAACTCCCTGAACCGGCCTTTTTGTGGCCTGTCGGCTCGCCAAACAGGCTGTATTTGATAACGCTTGAAAGGAAAGGTGATGTCGTTTTGGTACTGTACTACATACCGCGCAAAAGGTACTGTTAGGTCATACCGCAGGGCTTTCTCCGAAATACGGGGTCCAATTTTTCCGCTATCCCTGGACTTTAGGGTGCGGTCGTCCACTTTATTCAGAAAATCTCCACTATTCAAAATTTTGAATATCAACCGGTCGCCCTCGTCCCCGTATTTCCCCATAAGTGTTTCGCTGTTCTCGAAACTGGGAGTCTCGATGGGCTGGAATCCAAAAGCCTGGAACTGCTGCTTCATCACATCCATAATATAGCTTCGCCTGGCCACTTCTGCAGGTGAGAAATCGCGAGTTCCTTTCGGTATGGATGGTTTTTTAGACAAAATTTTCGATACTAGACGTTTGTCGTTAGATGTTACATTGAAGAGACGTTGCGCTTCAATGATAGATTCGAGCACAAATATCATAATTTATAATTAATAATGGGAGGAGAGCCGGCCGGAAATAGTTGTAACTTTATGCACACAGATTAGTCTAACAAAAAAGCTGATCGCAAAATCATGTTCGGACTCTTTAGAGAAAATGTGCGCATCGCGCTCAATTCCATCAAAACTCAACTACTCAAGACCATCCTCACCATCGTGATCATTAGCCTTGGGATCATGGCTTTGGTGGGTACCCTTAGTGGCGTAGATGCCATGGAGAAAAACTTTGGTGGGAACTTCGACACCATGGGGTCCAATACCTTCAACATACAACGTTATGAATTCGGAATTTTCGTGCAGCGAGGCAATAGGGGTGGTCGAGATAAGGTGAACCCGATCATTAGCTATAACGATGTGCGTGGATTTGTAGATAAATATGACTATCCCTTTACACAAACTTCTGTTTCTTTTCAATGTACGCGGAATGCGGAGGTTAAGTACGAAAACAAAAAGACAGATCCCGATGTACAGGTTTTCGGAGCCAACGAACATTACCTGGTAAATACAGGAAGTAAGGTGGAGACTGGCAGGGGATTTAACCAATTCGACATTCAGAATAATTCCAAGGTTGCGGTGATCGGCTCCGATTTTTTGAAAGGAATTTTCGAAAATGAAAACCCAATTGACAAAACCATCAGTATTCGGGGAGTGAAATTCAAGGTAATTGGAGTACTGGAATCCAAGGGTTCTTCCTTTGGAAATAACCAGGACCTCAAAGTGGTGATCCCCATCCAGGTAGCCCGGGGAATTTACACCGATCCGCGCATCAATTACACCATTTCGGTGAAAGTGGATGATAACGACATGCTGGACTCGGCTCAGGATGAGGCTATCAAGGTATTCCGAAATGTGCGTAAACTTCAACCCCTGGAAGACGATAATTTCGGTATTCAACGATCAGACGATCTAATCAGCGTAATTGGAGAAGTTTCATCGGTTTTACGCATTTCGGCCTGGATCATTTCCATCATTACGATCCTTGGTTCTTCTATTGCATTGATGAATATCATGCTGGTGACCGTTTCTCAAAGAACCAGGGAGATTGGGATCCGGAAAGCCATTGGAGCCAAACGCTCTACCATATCCACTCAATTTTTTATTGAAGCCATAGTTATTGGACAGTTTGGATGTATTCTTGGGATAGTCCTGGGAATTTTGGTGGGTTATGCCATGGCTTCTTTCTTCGAAGTATCCTTCCAGGTACCATGGACCGCCATGATTTGGGCGGTGGTCATGAGTTTCCTAGTAGCACTAATATCAGGTATCTATCCAGCGGCTAAAGCCGCGCGCCTGGATCCTATTGAGAGCTTACGCTATGAATAAGCCCAGATAAACTTGATCGATGTAAAAGGCAGCGTGGATCTAGAAATGGGCTGGTTTTCGTATTCTCATAATTTGAATTATTATTTAATTCACAATCATTGGAACCGGCATTCAGTTGATAAGATCGTTCATGGACTTGAACAGCGCGCCTTCTGTGATCTCTGCACCTTGCTTTATCAATTCAAAGATATCTGCGTTCTTTGTTCCCGAATATGTTTTGGAAGCGGTAAAGAATTCCACTGAATCACTCGCTATGTTGTCCTGCAGCCACTGTAGGCCTTCGGAAGTAGTGAGGTCCACGTGTTCTTCTGAAATTTTTACAACGATTACGTTCATTTCGGTATCTGCCAGCTCAAATAAGAACAACTGGTCCGGTGACATGCTCTCAAGGAATTTCGCCTTGCCAAGTACCTTTTCCCATATTAGATCACTGAATAGATCGATCTGTTGCTCTGCAATCTCCGACTGATTGATTTTTATTTTTGCCCATTCCTTTCCGGTGATGGACTGGGTCGCTAAGAAAGTGATAAACTCTGTGTGGAGTTCTTCCAATTGTTCTCGTGTAAGTCGCGTATATTTCATAAAAAAGCGCCCGGAGTTAAACCGAGCGCAAATTTAAACAATTCATCCTTCAGCAATTAAAAAATATAGCGTAGACCAAATTGCATCTGCCATCTGGAAGCCAAACTTGCATCATATCCAAAGGTATCTACCAAATTAGGATCGAAGGTATAGGTAGGAACATTCGTCATAGGATCTACCACAACCCCAATGGGTTGCACGTTGTTAGGTTGTTGGATCAAGCCCCATTCTGAACTAATGAAATTACCAATATTGAGCAAGTCCAGACTAAATTGAATAGTATGCGTCTTACCGTTACCAACATCGATATTGTAGTCCTGAAGTAACTTCATGTCCCATCTACTTCTCCAGGGAGCCAAAGCCCCGTAGCGCTCTGCATATTCTCCACGTCTTTCACTTAAATAATCATCCTGTGCAATATAGGCGTTGAAAGCAGCAGCCTGCCCAGGACCAGAAAACATCATTTGCCCAATTTCACTTTCCGTGGGGATATAAAGAAGATCGTTCAAGTTGGAACCATCGCCGTTAATATCTCCTCCATAAGTGTAGTTGAAGCGTCCTCCACGTGCATATTCCCCGAATATTGACGCCGTGGTCGCCCATTTGTCACCTCCATAAGTCCATTTTTTAGAAGCCACGCCAATGATACGGTGCGTATCTCCATAACGGGAATAACTCAAAACGTCATTGTTCACATTTCCGCGAGCCGCATTGAAGGTGAAGGCATCCCCGGTGATCTCGGCTTCGATGGAATTCACATCTTTAGAATTCAAATAGCTATAAGCCATACTTGCATAAAGCCCGTCCTGAAAGTTCTTCTGGGCCTTTACGGCAACATTCCATATCCTTCCTTTATCTGAATTTGTAAAAACAAAAGCACTGTTTCCTACGTCACTCCCCACATAGATTGGTCGGTTATCAACACCACCCAGTGTTCCCGTAGGAGGTCTCAAGCCCCAATTCTGAACGTGTGCTCCGTTCACATCTTTGGTATAGGATACATCCCCGGTAAGGATCAATCCATCTTCGAAGCGGTAATCGGTTCCAATATTGGTTCTCCAAACCTGTGGCCATTGGAAATCGGGGTCCACATATTGCAGGAAGAAGAAATTGGGGTTTCCAATCTGGTTTCCTAACCATACAAATGGAAAACGACCTGTAAATAGCCCAGACCCACCTCGTAACTGGAAGGTGCGATCACTTTGTACATCCCAGTTGAAACCAACACGTGGTGAAAACAAGAAATCATTATTGGGCAGGTTGGTGTTGTCGATGAATACCGTCTCGCCTGTATTTGGATTGATATACGGAATGGATGTGTCCACACAACAGGAGACATCGATCACGTCCTGAGCCTTTTGTTCGGTATTGAAATAGAGCGGTTTATCCAGTCGTAATCCATAGGTAAGTTTGAAATCGTCGTTTACATTCCATTCGTCCTGTGCATAAAATGCCAATTGACCTACATCCACTTCCACCAGCGCGAATCCACCAGGGGTTCCTTCTTCATTGGAACTTAGTGATGCATTGGCGGCTATAGCCCCATCGAATAGTGCCTGCAGCGTCCCATCGGAAACCAAGGTTGGGAAATCTTCGATACTGGAGGTTGGGAAAAACACGCCCTGTGCTCCGTAAACTCCCAGGTTAAAGGAATTATCGAATTGAAATTTTTCGTACGATACCCCGAAAGTAAGTGTATGTTCCCCAGTTACATAGTTCAAGTTGTTTGTAAGTTGATATACTTTCTGATCCAGGAAGTTGTTGATTGAGAATGGCTCATGCCCCGCGATGATATAGTTGGACCCATCCTTGGTAATGGTGATAGATGGAGCCGGTGTCGAGCGCGGATTCCTGAAATCATCAAAATGCGTATATCCTGCCTGGAATTTATTCGTGACAGAATTAGAAAGTTGTGAATTCACTTCAAGTTGGAAGGAGTTCAATTCATTGTTGATCTCATAACCTGCATTCTCAAACTGCAAGGTAGCAGCGCTGGGGCCTCTGAACCCTAATGCAGTTGGGTGAGCTGGCTTTTCCTTGGATGCATCCAGGAAGTTGTAGATCAATGCCACACGATGCTTATCATTTACGTTCCAGTCCAGCTTAAAGATCCCTTTAACCGATTTGGTCGCCAATGTGTACCCTTCATAAGCACCCGGATCATAGCCAACGCTGCGTAAGGCGTCACGAACCAAAATAAGGTCCGATTCCAATACACGTGACTCATTAATGGCGCCGGTCCCCCTATTGGGCAACCAAGGCTGTCCCAGGTCTTCCCGATCGTCCACTTCGAAGTTGGCGAAGAAGAATACCTTGTTTTTCACAATGGGTCCGCCCAAGCTCGCACCGAACTGAGTCTGGTTCAGGTCTGGTACAAAGATGTCTTCTCCTTTAATTTTGCTTCCCGTAAGATCTTCATTTCTGAAAAAACCATAGGCAGTTCCGTGGAACTCATTGGTACCACTCTTTGTAACCGCATTTACAGCGGCTCCGGTGAATCCGGCTTGCGTTACATCGTAGGGTGCTACAGAAACCTGGATCTGGTCAATGGCGTCAAGGGATACCGGCTGTGCATCGGTTTGACCTCCCGGTGTCGCTGCATCCAGGCCGAAGGGATTGTTGAAAATAGCGCCATCCAGTGAGAAATTATTGAATTGATCGTTTCTTCCTGCAAACGATCCGGCGCTGGCTGTTGGTTCCAGACGCGTAAAGTCGGAAGCCGATCTAGTTATCGTAGGCAGTCGCGTTAGCTCTCTTCTACCCACACTGGTTTCTGCTCCGGTTCGGTCACTTCCGAAGACATTATTTCCTGTAGTTCCAGTTATCACCACCGTATCAAGTTCTTCGGCATCTTCGACCATGACCACCTTTAAGTTTTCGGTCTTACCCAGGGTTAGATATACGTCATCGAAAGTTTGTGTTTTATAACCCACATAACTCACGGTAATGGAATAAGGACCTCCTACCCGCATATTAAGTAAGTTGAATCTTCCATCAAAATTCGTAATTGCGCCGTAGGTGGTTCCCGAAGGAGTGTGAACGGCTACAATGTTTGCCCCCGAAAAGGGTTCTGAACTACTGTCGGATACCAATCCCTTGATACTAGATGTAGTTACCTGTGCCATCGCAGATTGAATGCTTAAAAGCATAACGCCTGCGAACAGCAGATACTTGACTGTTCTCATAATTGTGAAGGTTGTTTGAACGCGCAAGGCGTATTTGTTTAGGTTGTGAATATTCACCTAAAGTTAATAAAAAACCACTCGCGATGGAGTGGTTTTTATGAACAGTCGTTGATAACTGCTGTATTGTAAACAGTTGCCCTATTTAGCTTCTGCGATCACATCGAAAGAAAAATCGGCTACTACCTCGCGGTGAAAGCGGATCTTTGCTTCGTACATACCGGTTCTTTTTATGGTTCCCCCGGCTATTGTGATGTATTTTTTATCCAATTCGATTCCTTCTTTCTCAAGGGCTTCAGCCAGGTTGGCATTGGTCACCGAACCGAACAATTTGTCTCCTTCACCAGCTTTGGCGGTGATCTTCAACTCAAGTCCATTCAGTTTCTCTGCTTCTGCCTGTGCATCTTCGATGATCTTCTTTTCCTTGAAGGCACGTTGTTTTAGCGTTTCTGCCAACACTTTCTTTGCAGAAGGAGTTGCTAAAACAGCATGACCCTGAGGGATGAGGAAGTTTCTTCCATAACCGTTTTTCACGGTCACCACGTCGTCTGTAAATCCTAGATTCTCAACGTCTCTTTTTAGTATCAGTTCCATATCCTATCTGCTTTTTACTTTAATAAATCGGCTACGTACGGCATCAAGGCAAGGTGACGGGCTCTTTTAACAGCCACTGCCACTTTTCTCTGATACTTCAGGGAAGTTCCGGTTAGTCTTCGAGGAAGGATTTTTCCTTGCTCGTTCACAAATTTCATCAAGAAATCCGGGTCTTTATAATCGATGTACTTAATCCCCGATTTTTTGAATCGGCAATATTTTTTAGCCTTCGTAGTCTCAATGTTCAAAGGAGTGAGATATCTAATTTCTCCGTCCTTCTTACCTTTTGCTTGTTGTTCAATGCTCGCCATACCTTATGCTTTTTGCTTGTTACGGGTTCTTCTTTTTTCGGCCCAGGCAATTGCGTGCTTGTCCAATTTAACAGTTAGGTATCGCATGATACGCTCGTCTCTTCTGAATTCAACTTCCATGGCGTCGATCGCGTCGCCTTCCACAGTAAATTCAAACAAGTGGTAAAATCCACTTTTTTTGTGTTGGATAGGATAGGCCAATTTCTTGAGCCCCCAATCCTCTTTCGATATCATCTTAGCACCTTTAGAAACAAGAATACCTTCATATTTCTTAACTGTTTCCTTTATCTGCTCTTCAGATAAAACGGGATTTAAGATGAAAACAGTTTCATAATGATTCATAAAAAATCGATTAAATTTGATTTAATTCCCCTGGCACCATGCCAAGAGCGTGCAAAAATACTACTTATTATTCATATTTCAAACCCCTTTTTCTTTCTTAATGAATTTCCTACAAGGGATGATAAAGTGTTGAATTTTTACGTTAAAAGTTAAAAAAAGTTACCGTTCGTCGATTTTTTTCATTATTATTGCCTAAAGTCAAACCCAATAAACAGTGGACAAACCTGTACTCAAATGCGCAATAGTTGATGATTCCACCTTACAGCGGCTTTCTATCGTAAAGCTCATTGAGAATCATCCCTCCTTAGACTTAGTGGCCGAATATAATAACGCCATCGAAGCGAAGATGGGGTTTGCCACTACCGAGATCGACCTAATTTTCCTGGACATTGAAATGCCTATACTGTCTGGTTTCGACTTGTTAGACGATCTAACTCACAAACCACAGATCATCTTTGTCACCGGAAAGACCAAGTATGCGTTTAAAGCCTTCGATTACGATGCGGTAGACTACCTGCGGAAGCCTATTTCCAAAGAACGCTTCCTCAATGCGGTGCATAAGGCCATTATTAATTACAAAATGAAGAATGAAGATGGCTTCGATGATGAAGACTTCATCTTTGTAAAGAGTAATTTGAAAAAGCGTAAAGTTTTTCTAAATGAATTACGCTACATAGAAGCACTTGGGGATTACGTAAAACTAGTCACAGAACACGATGCCTTGGTAGTACTCTCTACCATGAAAGCCTTCGAAGCTTTACTGCCCAAAGAACGGTTCCTTAGAATTCACAAATCCTATATTGTGAATCTGGATAAGGTGGAACGTTACAACAGTAAGGTGATCGAGCTTGAAAAAGAGCAATTGCCCCTTTCGCGAAACAGAAAAGCCGAATTGGTTGAAGCGCTTTCTGCATCCATGCGGAATTAATACGGATCTACATCGATGGTTAGTTTAACCCTGGAGAACTCCTTCAGAGTCATGAATCGCTGCAATACTTTTAGCATAAATTCTTTTGTCTTCGGAAGGGATTGCTCCCTGGAGATCTTTACCAGAACATTCGAGATGAATTCATTGCGGATCCTTCCTACCGGAGGGCTCACCGGTCCTAAAACCTGCTCCCCCAATTGCATTTTCAAGACTTCAGCGAACCAGACAGAAGCCTTCTGCATGGTATCAAAATTCCTGTGCTTGAACGTAATGCGAATTGCACGAAAAAAGGGCGGATAGTTGTATTGACGCCTTTCCTCGCTCTGCTCTTCGAACATGCCCAGATAGTCATTGGTGCTCACTTGCTGCAGGATCTGGTGTAACGGATTGTAGCTTTGAATGATCACCTTACCTTGTTTTTCAGTTCGGCCTGCCCTTCCCGAAACCTGCTGTAACAGTTGAAAACTTCGTTCATGTGCCCTAAAATCGGGAAAGTTGAGCAAGTTGTCGGCATTCATCACACCCACCAAACTTACATTCCTGAAGTCAAGTCCTTTGGCTAGCATTTGCGTGCCAACCAAAAGGTCGATCTCCCCTTCCTCCATGCGCTCGATCAATTTGGCGTATGCATGCTTTCCCCTGGTTGTATCCTGGTCCATTCGGGCAATGATTTTATCGGGAAATAATTCCTTGAGTTCGGTCTCGATCTGTTCGGTACCAAAACCTTTGGTATCCAGGGTCTCACTTCCGCAAGCCAGGCATGCGACCAACATCGCCATGGTATAACCGCAGTAATGGCAGCGCAACTCGTTCCTGAATTGGTGGAAAGTGAGGCTAACATCACAATTGGGGCACTGAGGTGCTACTCCGCAGGTGGTGCATTCCACAACTGGAGAATATCCCCTTCGGTTCTGAAACAGGATGACCTGCTCTTTCTCCCCCAAGGAGGCAGTGATCTCTTCCAGCAAGCGATCGCTGAAATGACCTGTCATACGACGTTTTTTCAACTTCTCCCGGATGTCCACCAATTCGATCTCTGGCATCATGACCTTCCCAAATCGCTCCCTCAGTTGGACCAAACCGAATTTTCCTTCGCGGGCATTGTAAAAAGACTCCAGAGAAGGTGTTGCCGAACCGAGCAAGGTTTTGGCTCCGTGCAAATTCGCCAGAAAGATGGCTGCATCCCGGGCGTGGTATCGCGGTGACGGACTAAACTGTTTGAAGGATGGTTCGTGTTCTTCATCTACGATCACTAGTCCAAGGTCGCTGAATGGGAGAAATAAAGAGCTGCGAGCACCAATTACTATTTGAGCTTTCGATCTGCGATGAAGTACGTGGTTCCAAACCTCCACCCGCTCGTTCATGGAATACCTGGAATGAAATACAGATATCTTCTCACCAAAATAAGCTTGAAGCCGGGAGATCAATTGAGTGGTTAAGGCGATCTCGGGTAACATATAAAGGATTTGTTTCCCACTGGACAGCATAGATTCAATGAGCTGGACATAGATCTCGGTCTTACCGCTTGAGGTTACCCCATGCAATAAACAACTTGCATGTGTTTTATAGGACACACGAATTTCCTGTAAACATAATTCCTGCGCATCGGTTAATTTTTTTACTTCGGAAGGACGCTCACCTTCATATTCAATGCGATCTTTCTGTAAGAAATACTCTTCGAGGATCCCCTTATCGATCAAGGTTCTAATTACAGCAGCGTTAGTCTTGGATCGTTTCTGAAGCAGCACCGATTCCACATTTTTTTCCATTGAAGACAGCATGAACAAGGTCATGAGCAACTGCCTCTGTTTGGGAGCTCGATTCATGCTATCCAACAATTCCCGAAATTTTTCTTCTTCCGAATAAACACCTGAAAGCTTGATGTATCGCTTGATCTTCGGTCGGTACTGCTCGTATACTTCCTCTTTCACACCCACAAGTCCACGATCCATGAGTTTATGAATTACATTCAGCACTTGTTTACGGTCCAGGATAGATCGAACATCGTTGATGTGCAATGAAGATTGATTTTTCAAAGCCTCATAGACCAAAAACTCTTCATCCCCCAGGTTGGACTCATCAAATCCTTCCTTTTTCTCTAGAGAGATAATGGTCTCGCTTTCCAAGAGAAAGGCGCCCGGTAAAGCGGCCCGTACTACTTCTCCCAGGGTGCACATATAGTAGGACGCCATCCATTCCCAGTGCTTCATTTGTCGTTCTAGAATGATGGGTGCTTCGTCCAAAATGTGATCGATGGACTTTGTTTCATAGGAAGTAGGATCGTTTTGATGTATCCTATAAACGATCGCAGTATAGATCTTTGATTTACCAAATGGTACCGCAACCCGCATCCCTTGTTTCAGGAAATAAGCTTCATCCCTATTCACATTATAGGTAAAGCTTTGTCTCAATGGAATGGGCAAGATGACGTCTATGAAATACAAACCGGAATTTTAGATCATTGGATTTGGATAAAATTAAAAAAGGCCGCACAATAATCGTGCAGCCTACCATTGAACTTATAAACAATGCTTATTTCACGCGATACCAGTATTGGGTTCTGCCCAGCAAGGAAATACCAATATAGCCGCGAACCTTCAAGGTTTCTTCATCTTCCAGGGTAATATAACATTTGTAAAGTTTTCCGTTTTCGGGGTCCAGTATCTTGCCGCCGTTGTATTCGTTGCCATCCTTTTGAAGTCCTTTAATAAAGGTGAGTCCAACGACAGGTTGGTCTTTATCTTCACAACAACACTTGTCACAAATAGGATTTTTTTGTTTGGGATTGATGAGGTCGACGATCTTACCATAAACCTTTCCATTATCCTCGTAAATCTCTATGATGGAACGGGCGTCTCCCGTACTATCGTCTACCGTTTTCCATTTTCCGAAGACGTCCTGGGAATATCCCACATAAACTAATAAAATACTGAAAGCGACTGTAAGGGCTGTCCTTTTCATAAGCAGATTTTTTAAAGCACCGGATGTTCACTGTCTCGAATATCTTTAAGTCGTTGTAAAGATATATTCAGTTCAAACCCCAGTAAAAGTAAATTTGAGTTAAGCCAAATATAAAACATCATGATCAAAAGTGCACCAATGGACCCATACAACTCATTGTATTTACCAAAATTATCGATATAAACACCAAATAGATAGGTAGTGAGCATAAACAAAAGAGTAGTTACCAGTGCTCCAATCGAGAAAAATCGTGTTTCCCGGCCTTCTTTTACGCCAAAATGATATAAGGTAGAAATTGAAGTATAAAGCATAAGTATAAATATGGTGTACTGTAAAAAGTTGACCCAAAAAATGTCATCACTTATATATGCTCCCTGTTTAAGCTCGTTGATCAAAAACTCGCCATACAAGACGGACCCTACCGTTATGAGCAACAATAGTGCCAGGAAGATCGACACCAGCAGCGCTACAAAATATTGGCGGAAAAAATTTCGATTGATACTAACATGGACCGAATACTCAAAAGCACTGAAGATGGAATTTACCCCATTGGCTGCTAAAAACAAGGTTAAAAAGAAAGTAAAAGACAATAAGTTATTTCGAGGGTTCAGCGCAATATCTTCGATTACTGGATAAAAGAACTCTTGGGTTTGTGGGGGCAATAATTCGCGTATGAAGTCCAATAAGCGGTTCTGAAAATTTGCGATCTTAACCACCGGGATCAGGTTCAGTATGAATAGCAGGAATGGAAAAAACGCAATAAAGAAGCTATAGGCAATGGAACTGGCCCTGGATGAAAAGGTACCCTCAACGATCCCAACCAGGTAGATTTCCAGAAGATCGTACAGAGAGAGACCTTTGAAACCGGGTAAAATAATCTTCTTAAGGAGCCGAACGATATTTCGTACTATCGGGATCTTTTCCAGTTTTTCCTCGGCCTCTTTACTCATCACACCGCTTTTAAACTCAGGTCCATGTTATGTACCGAATGGGTTAAAGCTCCACTGGAAATATAATTCACTCCACATTCAGCATACTTCCTCACGGTCTCCAAAGTAATGCCACCGCTCGATTCTGTAAGGCACTTATCCCCGATCATTTCTACGGCTTTTCGGGTGTCTTCATAATTAAAGTTGTCGATCAATATTCGATACACCCCTTTACTTTTAAGGATCTCCTCGATTTCGTCCAAATTCCTGGCTTCCACAATGATCTTTAAGTCCATGCTATTGTCTTCCAGGTATTCTTTTGTTTTGGCAATGGCTTTGGTGATGCCACCACAAAAATCTATGTGATTGTCCTTTAACATTATCATATCATACAGCGCAAACCTGTGATTCTCTCCTCCTCCAATTTTTACGGCCCACTTTTCCAATGCACGAATACCAGGAGTAGTCTTGCGTGTATCCAGGATCTTCGTTCCGGTGCCTTTTAGCAAACGAACATATTGCTCGGTCTTTGTAGCAATTGCACTCATTCGCTGCATGGAGTTTAAAACAAGCCGTTCAGATTTAAGTATGGACTGCGACAAGCCCGAGATGTAGAAAACAATATCGCCCTCTTTCACATAAGTACCATCTTCAATTCGAATATCCATTTGTAAGCCGGGATCCACATAGTCAAAAACCTGCCGGGCAAAATCTACCCCGGCTATGATTCCTTCATCTTTTACCAGTAATTTGGCAGTTCCGGTAGCATCTTCCGAAATGCACGCTAATGAGCTGTGATCCCCGTCACCTACATCCTCTCGAATGGCATTGGCAATAATAACGGCGATTTCTTTGTTGAATTTCTTCTGGGAGATCATAGATTGGTTATTTGTACGCTAATTTAAATGAAAAAGTCGGAAGTGAGAAGCCAAACTGCGGAAGTCGGTAATTGCATCGACCATTGAATACCGACCAAATTGAATTACTTTTGGAATATGAAGATAACGCTCCTCGCTGTTGGTAAAACAGACGATCGAAATTTACAGAATCTGATCGAAGACTACAGCAGGCGACTAACACATTACGTCCCGTTTGTCCTGGAGATAATTCCAGATATTAAAAATTCCAAGAATCTTTCGGAGGAAAATCAAAAGCTAGCCGAAGGGAAAAAGCTGTTGAAGGAGATCGAAAACTCAGATCATGTGATCTTGTTGGACGAAAAAGGCAAACAATTCAATTCTATGGATTTTAGCAAATTCCTTCAGAAGAAAATGAACAGCGGACTAAAAAACCTGGTATTCATTATAGGCGGTCCGTATGGATTCAGTGAGGAGTTGTATGTGCGTGCCAACGGGAAAGTCTCCCTGTCTGCCATGACCTTTTCCCATCAAATGGTGCGCCTGTTCGTGGTGGAGCAACTGTATCGAGGGTTTACGATTCTTCGGAATGAGCCTTATCATCATCAATAAGTGTCAATTCACCAAAAATTTCAGGTTGAAGACGCCTTGTGGATCTTTTATTTTGAGGAGGTATAATCCTTTTGGAAGCTGTTGCTCAATCGCTATTTCTCCATGCTCATTCGAAAATTCCTGTTGAATTAATGTTTGACCGGCAATTCCAATGACTGCAATTTCTACCTGGTTAAAATCCATTCCCGGATTTAGTTTCAGTTTGATCCTATCTTTTACCGGATTCTGCATTAGCGTGTATCGCTGCTCCCGGACCAGATCTGCATTGCCTAAAACACCTTGTCTAATCTCATCCAAAGCGAATTGGGCATTTTCCTGGGTTACGGTTACATGAGGTTCGTTGATATCGGGAATGAAGGAATTAACAAATCCAGAATCGTGGATGCCGCCTATATCTGGAGATGCGTACCAGTCATCTTCATTTTCAATGGCCAGCGCACTAATGGTGGGAATAAACGAATACTCTTCCTGGTCCAGGGCCGCGATGAAGTCCAGGATCACCTGGTTACCACCGGCTGCTCCCAGAGCATCAGCGATATTACCGGTACCACCGGGAGCACTGTCCACGCCATCGCTAAACGGAAACGACTCTCCATCGGCCACAAACGCACCCTGCGATATACCCAGGATAAAGGTTTCGAAAAATGTTACATTATTGGTTTGTCCTGCCATAGGTAAAAAGTGAAGCCGAACATCGGCGGTCACAAATTGTGCCAGGTCGAGCGTAGTGTCGATTACCTGCATCCCCGGAGTTCCGGTGCCTACCCCCAGGCCACTACCGTTGATCATACTTACGTTGCGCACCGATTGAGGGAAACCAAGCCCGTCCAATTCCGTTTGAAAAGCGTCCCGAAAATTTGGGGCTCCTTCCGGCAATAATTTGTTTGGGTCCTGTTCGAAGGTCGAACCTGCCGCCAAATGGCCTAATACATGATCGATCAACATTTCCTTGGCTGCCGGTGATTTTAACACTTGCTCGACGATAGCCTGGGCATCGGGATCTCCAACAGATTCGGCCAGGTAGTTAATCAAGTACTGCAGACTGATAGGAATATTTGCTCCCAGGTGTGGGGAATCGAAAGAAATGTACAAACGTGTTTCGGGATCCAGTGTATTCTGCTCCATATACGCGAGGGCATAGCGGGCTATGAGGCCACCCATACTGGGACCAAGTATTACAAGCTCTTCCTCCCCTACTTTTTGGTCGTTCAATATTTCAATAAGTTCAACTAGTACCATTGCGTTACGTTGAATATAATCGGCTCCCCCATCGATATCTTTTCCATCGGTAGTATATTGGGGTGCGTTCAGAATTACAATATCAAATCCTTCATCACGAAGGATATCTGCGAGATTATCCCCGTCGAAACTGAGGATGTTATACAAACCGCCAATGTCCCTCGAATCGCCCGGATCGAACCCGTCGAGAACGATGATGGGTTTGTCCAGCACTCCATCGATAAAATCTGGAAATATCTCGTATTCACCTTCCCCAAAATAGGCCTGTCCTTCGTCATAACCCTGGTATGCAATAGTTGCAACGACCTGTACAGGCGCGCTTCGGTTTGCTACATAATTGGATTTTGGAATTGGCAGGAAATGACTTTGGGAAAATAAGGTTGAAGTAAATAAAAGGACTAGTAGTGAATAATTTAGTTTCATAGGGCGTGTTCTAGTGTTCTTTGACAGTCTAAATATAGCAATTGAATTTCAAAGAAGTTATTTCTTCCGCTTCTTACTCGACTTTGCAATTGGATTGAAGTCCAGACATAGCTGAATCCAGCTTGCCAAATTTGATTCTGAATCAAACCCTTCCGGGGTCACAAACACAAAACCCCTAAGCGGTCTGCCTGTAAAATCCATGGGGTGACATCCAGTCTGCTTTAACGCTTGCTCCGAGGCCTCCTCGCCAATCCGCGCCATCAGCAAATCGGTCTCTTTCTTTTTGTCGTAGTGGATT
Source organism: Flavobacteriaceae bacterium (assembly GCA_013043825.1). Taxonomy (GTDB): domain Bacteria; phylum Bacteroidota; class Bacteroidia; order Flavobacteriales; family Flavobacteriaceae; genus Aureisphaera. The sequence continues at coordinate 11,256 of JABDNM010000214.1, read as the reverse complement.
CCGCAGCACATCTTATCGTTCACCATAAAACAAAGCCCTCCCATCATCCTTTTTTCCTCAAAATCCACCTTTCTGTCCTTAAACTCTCGCCGAATTCGATCGGCCATGTGTTCATCATATGCCATAATCTAAAACTTGAAAAATTGTTTGATCCACCATAGTTTGGTTTTGGAATAGGGGTAATATTTAAGCGGCAACTCCAGCCAATTTCCTTTTTCAAGAATGCCTTTGTAGTTTGAAAAGGCCTGAAATCCTGCCTCGCCGTGGTATTTGCCAATGCCACTATTGCCCACACCACCAAACGGAAGATGAGGGTTGGCGATATAAGATACCACATCGTTTGCTCCTCCTCCTCCAAAAGAAATTCGTTCCAATACTTTTTTCTTTTCATTACTATTGTTTGAAAATATGTAGCAAGAAAGTGGCTTCGGAAGTTTCCGCACTGAGTTGATCGCATCGTCCAGGTCATCATACACTATAACAGGCAGTATGGGCCCAAAGATCTCGTCCTGCATGACTTCATCATCGAATGAAACCTGCTGCAAAATAGTGGGCTCGATGATGCGCTGCTCACGATCTGTTCCACCGCCACAATACACTTTGTCAGGATCGATAAGAGCCGCGAGTCGGTCGAAGTTGCGCTCATCGATGATCTGTGAATAATTACCATGCTCAACAGCAATTTGCCGTTTTGCTATTTCCTTTTTACATAATTCCAGGAACTTCACCTCCTTACTTCTGTGCACCAGGATATAGTCGGGAGAATTGCATGTTTGTCCGGCATTCAGGAACGCGCCCCAGATAATTCGCTGGACGGCAAGTTTTAATGAAGAGCAATTTTCTGTCACAAAAACCGGGCTCTTTCCACCCAGCTCAAGGGTCACGGGTGTGAGATGTTTCGCTGCCGCCTTATACACGATCTTACCTACATGGGTGCTTCCTGTAAAAAAGATCTTATCGAATCGCTGATTCAACAGCTCGGTAGTTTCCGGCACGCCCCCTTCTACGACTGTAAAGTATTCAGCTGGAAATGTTTCCCCAATGATCTTCGCAAGGACGGTACTCGTGTGGGCAGGCATCTCACTAGGCTTCATTACCACTGTACAACCTGCTGCCATCGCCGCAACGGCTGGAGCCAAGGATAATTGAATGGGATAATTCCAAGCACCAATGATCAGGCTTACGCCCAGTGGCTCGGGAAGAATATAACTACGTGCCGGAAAATTTACAAGATTGGTCCTCACCCGCTGTTTACGGGTCCAATTGTCCATCTTACGGATGGCTTCATCGATGTCCTGGTATACCAGCGCAAGCTCGGTTACGTAGGTGTCGAATTGCGATTTTTTAAAGTCGGAATAAATGGCTTCGAAGAGCGCTGCTTCGTTTTCTTTGAGGGCCGATCGTAGTTTTTTTAGTTGTTGTATTCTGAATTGCTTCGGAACGCTAGCGCCGGTGTTGAAGTACTCCCGCTGACGTTGAACGAGTTGGTGCATGCATATTAGGAATGAGTGTGAGGGATAAAGATAAAAAGAATGCTGCTATTTCCCTTTTTGCTTCTCCTTGGCACGATTCAGTACCCGGTATTGCTCATAACATTCACTAATTGCGTCCAGGATTTGAAGATCGTTAGCGGTTCGAATAAAATCATTGGAGTAGCTGCAGTTGTTCAGGATCTCGTCAATATCTGTGCGTTCTAATTGAAGCACAGCCATGAGGGTCTCCCGGTCGAATTTGGATTGTAATAAGTTTCTTATCTCATCGTCTTCCTTCATCTTGCGCAACTTCCGCATCTGTTTGGGCCGTTTTCCGAAGACATTATACAGGAAATCGGCTGGATTGAATATAGAGCTCAATACCCTGGATACAGCCCCGGGTTGTGTCTGGCCACCTTCGTAACCCCCGCCCAAGCCTGCAATGCGGTAACGGTAGTTATCATAAATAGGAATAATCTTAGCATCTACTTCAACATAACCGGTTAATTCCACGGGCTTCAGCACGACCTCTTCCAGCGCAATACCCAGCTCGGTCATTTTTATTTTAACCTCGCCAAATTTCATCCAGTCGTTGGTAACACGTACACGGATGGACTTGAATCCCAGATACGAAAAATAGATGGTATCATTTACTGCTGCCCGCATTTCGAAAATCCCGTCCTTGTCGGAAGTGGTTCCAATAACCTGGTTGAGATTGACAATATTTACGTTCTCCAAGGGAGAATCGTTGGCATCATTTAGCACTACACCAACAATAATTTCACCCTCTTGGGCAATCGAAATAAGTGGGGCAATGAGTAGAAATAATAAGAATAAAAGCTTCTTCATAGCTGCATTTACAGGCTAAATGTACATATTTCGATGCGAATTCCTTGCCAAAACTACGTTAAGCGCAAAAAAAACGTGTAACAATGGACTATCCTCGTCTTCTTCTCCTACCACCGGTTCCTTTTGATGCCGGGGGAGCGCTGCTTCGTCTTCTACTTCTGCCTTGAAACTTTGAATCGCTTTTGCCTTCCGATTTTCGACCTCTTTTTTCGAATTTGCGATCTTTTCCACCTTTCCGTCTTCCTCCGCGGTCCCCACCTTTCTTTCCTCGTCCACCTTTTCTGCCACGATCTTTGGAGATCTCTATATCTACTTTGCGCCCATTGACCTCTATGCCGCTGACGGCATCCAAAACTAGCTGACTGTGCTTTTCGTCTGTATTAAAAAAGGAAAAGGAATCCATGGTATCCACATGAAAAACATCGTCTTTTCCCAGTTTTGTTAGTTCGCGAATAAGGTCCTTCAAATCCATCCACTCCAGGTCATCCTTTCTCCCAACATTCACAAAATAACGAACGCTATTCTTCGAATATTCCTTGTCGGAACCATGACTGGCATCGACATTCAGGTCTTTTGCCCTCTTATAGTAATTGTAAAACCGCGTAAACTCTACCGAGAAGAATTTTTTTATAAGATCCTCCTTGGAGAAATCTGCCATGATCTTATTAATCTGCGGTAGATAAGCATCGATCTCATGGTTCACATCGGTGTCCTTTACTTTATTAGCAAGGTGGAACAGTTGAATACCGCAGATCTCCATTCCGGAAGGCACGTCCTTTTTGACGAATTCCTTTTGAATGATCTTTTCAATTGCCTTGATCTTTCGGTGTTCGCTTTTAGAAACGATGACCATGGAGACCCCTGTCTTTCCTGCTCGTCCGGTTCGCCCGCTGCGATGAGTATAAGTTTCAATCTCGTCTGGTAGTTGGTAATTGATGACGTGAGTGATGTCTTCCACGTCAATCCCGCGTGCCGCCACATCGGTGGCAACCAACATTTGGATCTGCCGGGTTCGAAAAGATTTCATGACCAGGTCTCGTTGATTCTGACTAAGGTCTCCGTGCAAAGCGCCGGCACTGTAACCATCTTCGATCAACAACTCTGCAACTTTCTGTGTATCGCGCTTGGTTCGGCAAAACACCACCGAGAAGATCTCCGGATTGGTATCTGCCAAACGTTTTAAGGTTTGGTATCTATCCCGGGCATTTACCAGGTAGTATTCGTGAGATACATTCTTAGAGCCCACGTTCTTGGTTCCCACAGTAATCTCTATGGGCTCATGCATGAATTTTTTAGCTATGGATGCTACTTCCTTGGGCATGGTCGCACTGAACAACCAGGTGCTTTTGTCCTTAGGAGAGTGTGAAAGGATCTCTGTAATATCCTCATAGAATCCCATGTTCAGCATTTCATCGGCTTCATCCAATACGCAATACTCGATCTTGGAAATGTCGATCATTCCTCGCCCTATCATATCTTTCATTCTACCTGGGGTAGCAACAATGATCTGAGCGCCTTTCTTGATCTTTCTTGCCTGGTCGGTGATACTCGCACCGCCGTAGATCGCAACTATATTGAGTCCGCTAACATATTTCCCATAGAGCTTCAACTCCTCTGTGATCTGAAGGCAGAGTTCACGTGTTGGAGAGAGAATGAGACCTTGAGTGGTCCGGCTGTCTGCTTGTATCTTCTGAAGCATGGGGAAACCAAATGCGGCCGTTTTTCCTGTTCCGGTTTGGGCCAGGGAAACGATATCGGTTTCCTGTTCTAATAAAATGGGAATGGTTTTCTCCTGAACTTCACTGGGCGTTTCGAAACCCAGATCGGAGATGGCTTGAAGAAATTGCTCTTCCAAGCCTAAATCTTGAAATTTTGACATTGTATATAATTAATCGTTCGCGTGCTGATATGAAGACGACGACGATTAACCCACAAGTCTTGCTTCAACACTTCCTCACCCTGAGGAATTTGCGGCAAAGATAACTTTATTTAATCTAAAGCAACAACGGATTGAATTTATTTAGTCATGAAGTTCAAAAAGGTATTCCACAAGTGCCCGGATGGCCTTTCCCCGGTGACCTATCCTCCCTTTTTCTTCGGAAGTGATCTCAGCAAAGGTTTTATGGGAACCTTTGGCCTGAAATACAGGGTCATATCCGAAACCACCGTCTCCCCGGGGTTGTTGCGTGATATTTCCTTGGCAAATTCCTGTGAAAAGATGTAGATCCTCTTCCAGACTCAGGGCGATCACCGTCTTGAATTGTGCCGATCGATTTTCCAGTCCATGCAGGTTTTCAAGCAATTTCCTGATATTGGCTTCTGAATTACCACCTTGGCCGGCATAACGCGCACTGTACACACCCGGGGCTCCGTCCAAAGCCGCTACTTCCAACCCCGTGTCATCTGCAAAACAGTCTAAACCGTACTTATTCTTAATGAATTGGGCCTTGAGTACCGCGTTGCCTTCAATGGTGGACTCAGTCTCGGGTATATCATCGAAACACCCAATTTGGGCTAGGCTTACAAGTTCAATATGAGGAGGCATTAAGGCATGGACCTCGGTAAATTTGTGCTGGTTATGGGTGGCAAAGACTAGTTTCATTTTCGATTTTCGATTGGGCTATGATCACTTCTGCAGCCGAGGCGATGCATATGTTCGGGCTGGAATAGATTGGCACAAAACAATTTAAGTGCTATTTCTTATTTGTATCAAGGTAGACTGTCCTGCTGCACATAACTTCTCCTCCTCACCCTGTTTCACATAGAGTTCGCTTCGACATATGGTTAATGTTTTGCCACTCTTGATCACTTCTCCTCGACCTATGAGCATTTCCCCTTTTCCAGGTGATAAAAAATTTAACTTGAATTCAACGGTAAGAATATCTGAATGTGCTTCCATGAGCGAAAAAGCCGCATAACCGGCAGTATTGTCGGCTATGGTCGCAATCACCCCTGCATGGAAATAGCCATTTTGTTGAGTGAGCGCTTTGCTGAACGGCACATGAATCTCACAAAAACCCGGACGAACTTCTACTAGTTTCGCCCCAAGGGTTTTCATGAAAGCCTGTTTCTTGAAGCTTTCGGCGACTTTATTGCCGTAGTTTTCAGTTTTTGGATCAAACTGCATAGGCTAATTCTGTGAATGCAAGGCTACCCGGTTGCCCTCACTATCCTCAAACACCGCCATATAGCCGTATTCTTCCGAAATCTGGGTCTTGGGCTGCATGATCTTTCCGCCAGCCTCATCGATTCGGTCCAATTGATGCTGGACATCGTCTGAGCTAAAATAAACCAGGGTGCCCTCGTGACTGGGCACATAGCTCTCCTGTTTGATCAGCGTTCCGGATGCCCCTGTCGCTTCTCCCGCACTGGGGAACCAGCCCATGAGCAAACCCCCGAAGTCTACGATCTGGATTTCAAGTTGAAAGACCTTTTCATAAAAAGTCTTGGCCCGGTCCATATCGGTCACGGGTATTTCAACCCATGCAAAAGGATTTCTAGTCATATTTCAATTGTTCAATTTTCAAGTACCGATTTTAGTTTTGAAAGTCCTTCATTGAAGTCTTTTCCTACTGCCTTATCCATATTGAAGAACAACATGAAAATATTCATAGGTGGTTTATTTACACCTTTAAATCCCCAGATCACTTTGGTGTTATCCCCTTCAGCTTGAGTGATCATGTAGGCATCGCTTTGGCTCTTCCAGGGTTTTAGAAAGCGTAATTCGGAATCGACACGCGAATGGGGCGTGAGTTTGGTGATCTCTTGTTCACCAGACCCCACCTGTTTATGATCACTGTCCCATTTCGAAATAAAACCTACCGTGCCATCTTCACCTTCAAACGACTGCTTCATATTAGGATCTCGCTTCTTCCAGGGAGACCATTCATCTTGGTTTTTAATGTATTTCAAATAGTCGTATACTTCGTGAGCGGGTCGGTTGATAATAATGCTTCTGCTTACTTCATATTTTTTGGGGGCGATGAGTGCGAGTAAAATGATTAGCAGGATGATCCCTGCCAAAACGTAGAGGAGAATTGTCATAACTAGTTGGTTTTAGTTGTACCACTAAATTTACGAATTTTTATCGTTCAGAAAGCGCTTGATGATCTCTTCCGAACTTTTTACCGATCTCTTAGCCCAATGCAGCTCTAATTCCAATCGTTCCTGCGGATTCAATTTCCAATCAACCTCACTTTTCCGAAGTTGGGTAACCACATGATGTAGAATGATAGCCGCTGAGACCGAGATATTCAGGCTTTCGGTAAAACCGAACATGGGTATTTGGAGGAATTCGTCTGCCGTATCCAAAACATCCTGGCTGAGGCCTTCTTTTTCCTTTCCGAAGAAAAATACACTTTTACGGGTAACGTCGAACTCTTCCAGAGGTGTAGCTTCCCCGTGCGGGATTGTGGCAATAATTCGATAGCCGGAACTTCGTAGCTTCGAAACACAATCTTTCGAATTGGAATGACGGTGGACGCTCACCCATTTTTGGGCGCCCATGGCGATCTCCCTATCCAGTTTTTTTCCCAGTTGTTCTTCAATAATGTGTACATCCTGAATTCCAAAGACATCGCAGCTACGAATCACCGCACTAGTATTATGCAACTGGTATACATCCTCGGTAGCCAGGGTGAAATGAAAGGTGCGTTCGTCCATCACCTGCCGGAATAGCTCACGCCGGCGTTCGGTAAGGTAGGAAAGCAGATGTTCGAGAAGTTCCGTATTGGTCGAATTCATGAGATAGCGCTAAGATAGCAATGATTCAGTAATGGAAATTGCATTAACCTCAGGATAATGACTAATCTATAGCTTATTTGTATATTCATATTCGAATTAAATTCTATGAAAATCGCAGTGCTAACTGGCGCCGGAATGAGTGCCGAAAGCGGATTAAAAACCTTTAGAGACAGTAATGGGCTGTGGGAAGGTCACGACGTGATGAAAGTGGCCTCTCTTCAGGGGTTTTCTAATGACCCCGAGTTAGTATTGGATTTTTATAATCAGCGGAGGCGTCAATTGCTGCAGGTGGAGCCAAATGCCGCTCACATCGCTTTGGCAGATTTGGAACAGGACTTTGAAGTCGAGATAATCACTCAAAACGTGGATGACTTGCATGAACGAGCGGGCAGCTCCCAAGTGGTGCATCTCCATGGTGAATTGCTGAAAGTACGAAGCACCTTCGATGAAGACCTTATCATGGATTGGCGTACCGACTTGAACGTAGGTGATTTCTGTGAACACAACTCCCAACTCCGGCCTCATATTGTTTGGTTTGGTGAAGCCGTACCGAAAATGGACCAGGCTATCGAAGTTGTTCAGGCTTCAGATGTGATCCTGATCATAGGAACATCCATGCAGGTCTATCCTGCTGCGGGTCTCATTCAGTATGCATCCTACCAATCGCAGATCTACTTCGTGGATCCAAATCCTTCAATTTCCGGGAACGAGCGTATTTTCGTTTATCCCGAACGCGCCACGACAGGAGTACCAAAAGCCATTCAGCAAATAAAAGAATATGGCTGAGCAAAGCTTTCTGAAACAATTGGACTATGTAAAACCCTATCGTGCATCTCGACTGAACGTGGCGAATTGGGTGATGGACCATCCCGAATATATGGAGCATTTAGTCTCCATCGCCTTCGATCCGGCCCATGAAAAGCGCATGCAGGCCCTCTGGGGATTGGAATTTGTATGTCGGTTTAAGCTTGAAATGCTGTATCCCTATTTGCCTGAATTCTTCCATCACCTCCCCCATGCCAAAGAAGATAATGTGCTGCGCGCTATCTCGTTCATCTGTGAGCTTATCTCCATTGCCTGTTTCAAGATGAAGGATCCCATCTTGGGGGATGCGTTTACCAGGGCTCAAAAAGAACTCATGACCGAATACTGCTTCGATTGGTTGATCACAGAACAGAAAGTGGCCTGCAAGGTTCGTGCGATGACTGCCTTATATCATCTGGGCACTGAATTTACTTGGATCCATCCGGAACTCCTGCAGATCTTGCAACGGGATATGCACGACGGGAGCGCTGGTTATAAAGCACGAGGGCGTCATACCATGGCACTTATTGAAAAGTTGAGAGCTTGAAATCTTCGATCTGTGTACTTCGAAATTCGTGTGTAAAATAGTATCTTTGCCTCTTCCTTCGTCGAAGCGATTTAGCGAAGTTGATTTTCAAATTTAACACCATGGCCAACTATTCTCTGCGCGCGATCTCTCCTATTGACGGACGTTATGCTTCCAAAACTCAGGATCTAGTTCCTTTTTTTTCTGAAGAGGCCCTCATAAGGTATCGGGTGCAGGTAGAGATCGAATATTTCATCGCCTTGGTGGAATTGCCATTACCCCAGCTGAAGGATTTCAATAGGGAACTGTTTCAGGAACTTCGGGATTTGTATATAAATTTTTCTTCGGAAGATGCCCAACATATCAAAGACACCGAAAAGACCACGAACCATGACGTAAAAGCGGTTGAATATTTCATCAAAGAAAAGTTTAACCATCTTGGACTCCAGAATTACAAAGAATTCATCCATTTTGGGTTGACCTCTCAGGATATCAATAATACAGCTATTCCTTTATCATTGAAGGAGGCCATGAATGAGGTCTACGTTCCGCAATTACTAAAAATAAGAGACCGTCTAAAAGAATTGTCCGTTGAATGGAAGGATGTATCCATGCTGGCAAGAACACATGGGCAGCCTGCTTCCCCAACACGGCTTGGTAAAGAGATCGAAGTATTCGTGGTGCGACTTGAGGAGCAGTTCGACCTTTTGAATGATATAAAAAGTGCTGCTAAGTTTGGAGGAGCAACCGGGAACTTCAATGCGCACAAAGTGGCTTATCCAGATATCGATTGGAAGGCTTTTGGAACCCGGTTCGTTCAGGAGAAATTGTACTTGCATCATTCTTTTCCTACTACGCAGATCGAACACTACGATCACATGGCTGCCTTGTTCGATTGCCTGAAACGCATTAATACCATTTTAATCGATCTTGACAGGGATATCTGGACTTACGTTTCCATGGATTATTTCAAGCAGAAGATCAAAAAAGGGGAAATTGGATCTAGTGCCATGCCACACAAAGTGAACCCCATCGATTTTGAAAACAGTGAGGGAAACCTGGGAATTGCAAATGCACTATTCGAACATCTTGCGGCCAAACTTCCCATTAGCCGGCTGCAACGCGATCTAACCGATAGTACGGTACTTAGAAACATAGGTGTTCCAATTGGGCATACTTTGGTGGGTTTCCACTCCACACTCAAGGGATTGGATAAATTACTGATCAACAAGGCGAAATTTGAAGAGGACCTTGAGAACAACTGGGCCGTAGTCGCTGAAGCCTTACAAACCATTTTACGACGCGAGGGTCATCCCAATCCGTACGAGGCACTGTTGAGGCTTACCAGGACCAATGAAGCCATTACAAAGAAATCGATCGCCGACTTTATAGACAAGTTGGACGTGCCTGAATCGATCAAAGCAGAGATGCGAGCGATAACGCCAAGCAACTATACAGGAATCTAGCAAATGTTTGAAAAGCGAAGGCCCCGGAAACCGAGGCCCTCTGGCTTCGGCACCAGAACCTCACAAAAGGTTTGCACCGAAGTTGGATTTATTTTTCTGGTGAGAATAAATCCTTAATTAACTCCCTGCCAAAATACACAGGAACATTAGTAAGCCGTCGACTTGAAATAGTGTTTTCGTCAAGACGCATCATAATATCTTCCAATTCAATCGTTTCCAATGCTCTCAACCAAAAAAAGGCCCCGAGCACCGCTCGAAGCCAGTTTATATTTCACAACCTATCCCTTTATATCTAGGGGTCTCTGGACTGGAAATAGGAGCGCTGTTTCAGGTCGGGGATAAAAAACAGTCTCCGGCCTTATATTCTCAAGTTGCGTACCAAAGGCTTCCCTGGGCCGGTCTGGAATTTGTGTTTTCGGTGAAGCGCAATAGTTTTTCTACAAAAAGTAGAATTCTGCAGAAATTTGTACAGTTCGAAACAAAAAAAAAGACCCCGTTTGGACGGGGCCTGTGAAATTACGACCTATCCCTTTGAGATTTAGGGGTCTCCGGACCGTAAGAATGTTGCTTTTGTGTTGGGGCAAAAAAGACATCATTTAATCTATTCCAAATATAAGTATCAAGCTGCTAGAGACATATGGTTGAAAATAGTGTTTTCGCTTAATTGCATGATATTTCCTACAAAATTCATTCATTTTGAGAAGTGAATTCTTACAAATCATTAAAAAAGCCCCTGAATTGGGGCTTTTTCGACTATTTAAATGTGTTATATGAACTACATTTGATCGAATATATCACCAATTCCGGAAAGTTTGGACACGTCCAAATCACCTTTTTGGATCGAATTCGTGAGTTTCAGAATCTGGTCCGGGCGCATATCATCGCAAAGTAGCCGGAACACTCCAAACCCTTTCTCATCACTATTGACGAACACGATGACTTCGTCGATCGCCTTCTCTTCTCCCATATATTTCAAGGTGAATTTCATATCCTTGGATTTCATGGAAGTAAGCGTCTTGTACTTTTCCTGTCCAATGATCTTATTCACCCGCGCAACTTCAGTTTGGTATTCGGCGATATCTCCATTTTTAATGGGATAAGCCACTACATTGACCTTTTTTACGGTATTCAGGATTTCCTGTTCTTCTTCGGTGAAATTCGCTTCATCGCTTTGCAACAAACTTGTTGCCAGGTCGATTTTTAAATAACGATCATCCGATTGCTTATCCACCAGGTAGCGTTGCAACGACTTGTCGTTACTACAGCTAGCCAGGGTTAACATTCCTATAATGAGGGCAGTTATGAATTTTACTAGTGTCATATCGCTAATTTTTCTTTTCAACATTCTTCAGTTCTTCACTTCCAGGTACATTCAAGTCCTTGGTAAGTTTAGAGA
>JABDNM010000203.1 GCA_013043825.1 Flavobacteriaceae bacterium | reverse complement strand
ATGAGATTCCCTATTGCATTTGGAATGACAAAGGATCTTTGAATTAAGGATCAAAAGTAAATACCTCCAAAGGAGCATTGTTACTCACCACGATGAAGTGTTCCTTCCCTTGTATGGAAATCGCAGTCATGGCTTTTGCATCACGGTCCACGAAGGGGTCGTGTTCATTACTCACCGTGAAATTACCCGCACCATCTCCCAGCAACACATAACCATAATTACTATCGTATCGAATGGTCTCTACTTCGGCGTCATAGATAGCGCCAACACCTATTACATCCAGGTTCCCGTCCCCATTAACATCTTTCGAAATGAGAGACAGCGTGGGCCCGGTTTGGACCTTCATGGGTAGTTTAATGATCTCAAAGCTCCCATTACCATTGTTCCTGGCGAATACGGTTTCGAACGAATAGACGGTGAGTTGGAAGGCATCCTTCAGTTTGTCCTCCCCATAGATATCCTTCATCTCCAAACTGGCAAATTTCTTATAGGTGTCGATCTTATCAAGCAAATAGGGATTCTGTTCGCTACTACATTCTTTCCCTCGAACAGGGACCAATTTGCCTTCGTTGATCTTACTCAATGCCACATCATAACTTCCATTCTCATCAAAATCCTTTGAATAGATATAAATGGGTTTGTCTTTTTTTGGCTGAAATTTATTGTTCAGCCCTATATTTCCGAAGACATAATCTTCATCACCATCTCCATCAAAATCGGCCGCAGTTGCACTGAACCACCAACCTTCAGTCTTATCAAGCCCATCGATACTCTCGGCAAGGGCGAATTTATTATTGTTGTTGTTGAAGAACGTTGGCTTCATCCATTCACCTACCAATAGGAGATCCAGGTCATCGTCCTTATCGTAGTCGGTAAATAGGGCCTGGGAAACCATCCCAATTTCAGCCAATGATCCGTTCGCTGCTGCGACATCTTTGAAAACGCCATTTTCATTGTTCAATAAATAGGAGCGAGGTGGCTTGGGGTATTCGGCGGGAATAACATTTCCACCTACAAAAAGATCTAGATCACCATCCTTATCGTAATCTGCAGCAACCACTGCTTTCCCCGACGTTAGCATCACTGGAAGCACGTTGCTCTTTGAAAATATTCCTTTACCATTATTAAGGTATAATCGATCTTGTAATAACGGACTGTCCTTAGGGAGTTCATATCCCGCACTAACCACATACAAATCCTGATCCCCATCTCCATCGGCATCGAAAAACAGGGCGTTCGCGTCTTCGTACTTTGCTTCCTGTTTCCAAAGCGATTCATTGGTAGATCTAAATTTTCCATTGGATTGTTGGAGGTACAATGACGCAGTGGCGTCTTTGGCATTCCCCACAAAGAAATCCTCCAGTCCGTCACCATTCACATCGGCGCTTGTAATTCCCGTTCCTTTGGTCGATTGTTTTTGCGGAATGAGCAATTGCAACGCATAATCGTTGAAATCGTTTTCCACATGTTGAAAGGAAATACCCAAAGCTCCGGGGTCCACCGCCTGTTTTTTATTCACATAGTTTACAGGTACATTCCCCGAGGTGGAATTGGCATGGTCTACCTTGATCAAAGAATTTCCTTTAATATTTTCAATTTTCGACAGGCGCCCGTCCGGCCATTGCACGGTGATCGAACTCACGTTAGGATCGGTTCCCAGTCCGAAGTGTAAGATCTCCGGAACCGAAGATTGGAACCCTCGGGCCAGGTACAACTGCTGGTGTTGGCTGCCCGTAGAATTCTCGAGAAACACTTGGGCTCCAATGCCCAGGCTATTATTATTTGGGCCCTTCAACCGAACCTGTACATAGTTGCTGTTGGCGTTGTTTCGGTATAAACCTATTTCATCGTTCACATTATTAACTATCAAATCCAGGTCGCCATCATTGTCAAAATCGGCGTAAGCAGCTCCATTCGAAAAATTGGGATCTTCGAGCCCCCATTCCTTGATCACCTTGGTAAAGCTGAGGTCGCCGTTGTTTTTGTAGATGTAATTGTCCAGCTTCTGAGATGGCATAAGATCGAGCACGGCTTGAAGTGTCATGGATTCTCCCCGCGCATTTCTCGCTCTTAATTCGTTTCTGAAGTCCTGGTTGTTGTAGTCTTTATACACCCCGTTGGTAATAAAAATATCTTTCAAACCGTCGTTATCGAAATCGGCCAACAGGGGTGCCCAACTCCAGTCGGTTTTCACAACTCCACTCAATTGAGCCGTTTCCTTGAACTTTCCATTTCCTACATTATAATGTAACATATTTGCCATGTAGGCATGGTGATAGCCAACCTCCACCATAGACATAAAATTCTCTGTGCTCATGGAGGCCATATTTTCCTTGCTTCGGGCGTAATTTTCGGCCAGCATGTCAACCGTAATTAGGTCGGGATGATTATCGTTATCCAGGTCGGCCAGGTCACTACCCATACTGTTGAAGGAGATGTGGTTCATTCGTTCATTGATCTCGTTCTTAAAAGTGCCATCCTGTTGATTGATGTACATCACATCGGGCTCCAGGTAGTCGTTGGAAACATAAATATCGTCCCAGCCATCGTTATTAAAATCACCAATGGCACCTGCAAGTCCCCAGGCTTTGTTATAGATTCCGGCCTCTCCGGTCACTTTGGTAAATTTATTTCCATCATTTCGATACAATTGGTCGCTGGTAACCTCCTCGATCTGTGACTGGATTTCACCGCTTATTTTTGTATTGTTCTTAAAATCGTACCTATAGTTTAATACATACAAATCAAGGTCACCATCTTTGTCATAATCCAAACTATAGGCCTGGGTGGAATAACCCGGATCATCGACCCCCCATTGCTTCCCCTCTTCTGAAAATGTTCCGTCCTGTTGGTTCACAAACAGGAGGTTTCTGCGTCCGTCGTCGTTGTCCATGGAACCCGCCTTGGCTACATAGATATCGAGCCAGCCGTCGTTATTGATATCCAGCATGGTGGCACCGGTAGCGAAGCCTTGATAGTCTTCAGTTTTGGAGGCAATGGTGATATCTTCAAATTGAAAATTACCTTTGTTTTTATATAATTTGTTAGGACCGAAGTTCGCAGTGAGATAGATGTCTTGCAGCCCGTCGTTATCGATGTCGCCAACGGCCACCCCGGCACCGGTATAGAGGTAGGGATAATTCAGAAAATTGAATTCCAGGTCCTCCCGGATCATGTTCTTGAAACGTATGTTGGATTCCTGGCTCCCCACCTTGGTAAAAAGGGTGGTTGCACCGTTGGTATAGCCGCCTTTTTTTATCGCATCACCACCTTTTTGGTCACACGAAATAAGGAGTATCGACAGGGAGACAAAGAAGAGTCTAGATAGCATGTTTTATTGTAATTCATTGGATAGAAAACAAATATATGAAACTTTGATTTTAGTTCTACACGGAGCTAAAATTAACAGTAAAGAATGCACTTCATCGTTTATTTCGGTTTATCATCTTTTTATTTCTGAAGTACGTTATTTTTTTTTACCTTAACAAACTATTAACTATAACTGATTTAATTTAAATTATGAATCTATGAAAAAAATTACATTAACCTTATTAGCATTTCTCGCCACATTCGCAATGTGGCAGGTAAATGCACAAACCTTTCCGGGTACGACAGGCCCAGTGCCGACTGTTGGCACGTCGGGTAATGCAACGTTTACCGCAAACGTAACACTTACCGGATTAATAGGTACGGATTATGAAATAGACAATGTCACAATTACCGACATGAATCATACTTTTGACGGTGATCTTGATATTTCCTTGATCGCTCCCAGCGGTGAGATTATGCTTCTTTCAGGTGGGAATGGTGGTTCCGGCAACGACTATGTTGGAACCGTTTTTAATAATGGAGGTAATCCATGTATCGAATCCGGGGCACCTCCCTTTACAGGCACCTTTGAACCTGAAGGTGGATTGGCAATTAATTCTGAAGGTGATTGCACCACAGATCAAATCTTTGCCACAGTATTTGATGGTGTGTCAGTAAATGGTACCTGGACATTGAACATTGAAGATAATTTTGGAGGTGATTCAGGAAATATGAATGATTGGAGTATTACATTTGCCAATCAGCCCATTCTACCTATTAATGGTTGTGGCCCATCACCACTTCCAATTCCTGCGGTAGGAACATCTGGGCCTATGGATCCTTCACCATTCAATGTGACAGACTCAGGAATTGTGGGGATACACTATGAGATTGAAAGTGTTGAATTGGATCTTAACCATACTTTCGATGGAGATTTGGACATTACATTAACATCGCCCATGGGAACAGTATTGTTTCTAGCCGACCAACTTGGTGGCGCGGGTAATGATTATACGGGTACTGTCTTTATGGATGGGAATCCAAACATCACCACATCAGCTCCTCCTTTTACAGGAACGTTTGAGCCACAGGGAGGTACTCTCAATGGAACCTTCGATGGAGAATCTGTTACAGGAGACTGGACCTTAAATATTTTGGACAATTTAGGAGGTGACTCTGGTACTCTTAACATGTACTGTATCAATTTTGCACCTCTTCCCAGCAATCCACCCGTTATCGTTTGTCCGGCCGATGTGAATGCGAACACCGATCCGGGCGCTTGTGGTGCTGTAGTGAATTATGCAGATGCCGTAGCCATCGATCCCGATGGTGACCTGGATACAGTAGAACAGGTAGATCCTGATCCCAATGTGTTGGCTTCCGGTGATGAATTCCCTGTTGGACTTACAGTGGTCACCTTTAGGGCAACCGATTTGCAGGGTAATTTCTCGGAATGTTCCTTTAATATCACCGTAACCGATAATGAAGATCCTGTAATAGTATGTAACGATCTTACTGTTCAATTGGATGCAAATGGTATGGCTACTATCTCGACCACAGATGTTAGTTCTGCTACCGATAACTGTCCGGGCGTTACAACCCTATTTGGAGGATTAACTCCGGCGAGTTTAACTACTAGTTTTGCATCTAATAACGGGTTTGCCGGAAATATGTTCGATGTAATGCCGTTGAACGACATCGTTGTGAATTCGTTTGATATTAACAGTGCTTCCGGTGGAAATGTTGCTTATGACGTTTATTTCAAGGCCGGTAGCTATATCGGTTCTGAAACCACTGCAGGAGACTGGGCCTTAGTTGGATCAACCCTGGGCGTTCCCAGCGCTGGTGATGACAACCCAACTCCACTTGGATTAAGTATGGGTGTAAACCTAACTGCAGGGAATATGTATTCGTTCTATGTAACTCAAACCAACGGAACTGATCATAATTATATCAATGGGACTACTGAAGGTGCTCTTTGGGCATCAGATGCTAACCTGGAAGTATATGAAGGTGTTGGTAAAGGCACTCCTATTTTCACAGGAGGTACTTTCCGACCAAGGAACTTCAGTGGAAATATTGTTTACGAATTTGGAAATCCGCCATCGCCCACAGTCGACTTCGATTGTTCCGATGTTGGGCCTAATGTATTGATGGTAACTGCCACCGACGCTTCTGGTAATACAGCTACTTGTATGACCACAGTTACAGTCGAGGACAACATCGCACCTATCATAGCGTGTATTGGCCAACCATTTACACAAGTTGAAAGTGTGGTAGGTGATAACCTGGGTGCACCAATTGACGATGCTTTACCACCTACCGAATCGGTAGCCATGGTTCCGGATTCAGGACCTATTGGAGCGACCTATACCATTGAAAGCGTTGAATTGGATATTACACATACCTTCGACGGTGACCTTGATATTGAATTGGAGTCACCCACAGGAACTGTGTTGTTGTTGTCTGACCAAAATGGTGGTGCAGGTAATGACTATATAGGTACGATCTTCGCAGACGGTGGTATGGACATTACAGCAGGTACACCTCCGTTCACGGGTACATTCGAACCTGAAGGAGGAACATTTGCAGCTACCTTCGACGGTGAAGAGATCAACGGGCCATGGACCCTTCGAGTTATCGATAACTTCGGTGGAGATGTAGGTACGTTGGATAATTTCGTTTTCAACTATAGCTTCGATAATTCCGGAGCTCCACTCGAAGTCGATCTGGACGCCAACGGTATGGCAACGATCAATGCCAGTGACCTGCTCATGAGTGTAGACGAAGCCTGTGGATGGACCGCAACGGTTCCTGGCACTTCAGCTCCTATGAGCTTGGAGACCACCTTTGTCGCAGGTAACGGGCAAAGTGGTAATATGTTCGACGTAATGGCCATTAATGATATAACCATCGATTCTTTCGATATAAACATGGATGATGGTACAACCGACGATGTAGAGGTATGGTTTAAAACAGGAACCTGGGTTGGGTCTGAAGACACTCCTGGAGACTGGGCATTGTTGGATACGGCCGTTGGAATTACTTCCAATGGAAACGATGTGCCTACTCCGCTGAACCTTACGTTAGGTCAGGCGGTATCGGCCGGTCAAACCGTAGCCTTCTATGTTACATTGGTAGGTACGACCAACATTCGTTATACCAATGGTACGAACACCGGTGATCTATTTGCCAGTGATGCCAACTTGGAATTCTATGAAGGTGCTGGAAAAAGCTATCCGTTTGGTAGTACTTTCCAACCACGTATCTTCAATGGAAATATCATATACACAACTGCCGGAGGATCCAGTACGACTTTGGAACTTACCTGTGATGATTTGGGTGAGAACCAGATCGAGGTTACTGTAACCGACGATAGTGGAAATGTAGCTACTTGTACTGCTACAGTAAATGTGAACGATGTTACAGCTCCTGTACTTATTTGCCAGGATGTTACCATCGAGCTAGGACCTGATGGAACTGCGGAAGTAGATCCGGCAGCCTTGCTAGCTACCACAGACGGAGTGTACGATGTATTGGTAATTGGAAGTGATAACGCTTCCGGTACGGAAGGATTTACCGACTTTACCGTTGATATTACCGATGCGACCGATATTTCCTTCGATTGGGATTATACCACCAACGACGTTCCAGGCTTCGATAGCTTCGGATACTTACTCAATGGGGTATATACGCAACTTACCGATCCTTTAGTAGGAAACCAAAATGGTAGTGCAGGACCAATCGCGGTAGTTCCGGGAGATGTATTTGGATTCCGGAACCAAACCGATGATAATGACTTCGGAAACAGTGAAACGGTTATCTCCAACTTCCTACCTGGATTTAATGGACAGTTCGCACAAGGGAACTGGAATTTGACACTGACCAATTCTGATGGTGATGCCTTCTTTGTAGAGGTGATCCCTCCAGGACAGTTGTCATTCGACGCTTGTGGAATCACGGTACTAGCCGTTGATATCACCGATGTTGACTGTGATGATATCGCAGCCTCTCCACTTACGGCCATGGTATTTGCCAGTGACGCCAGTGGAAACATCGCAGCTTGTAACTCCATGATCACCGTGGTGGATCTACTAGGACCTGAAGTAACTTGTCCTCCAGATCAAACCGTCGATCCGGGAGCAGGAAACCAGTTCTATGAAGTACCAGATTATTGGGCACTTGGTGAGGCTACAGCTACAGATAACTGTACCGATCCATTGACTATATTCGCTCAGGATCCGGTTGCTGGAACCTTCCTCTCCGATGGAGTATATCCAATTACCATTAGCTCTACAGATGAGTATGGTAACGTTGGTAGCTGTGTCTTCGAGCTCACTGTAGAAAGTGTACTTGGAGTAGATGATACCAAATTGGAGAATTCTATCGTGATGTATCCAAACCCGGCTCAAGACCAGGTGACCATCGCCAATACTTCAAACATCCTATTGGATAAGTTGAGTATTTTCGATGCCAACGGAAGATTGATCAACCAGGTGGATCTAAGCGATATGCAACAAGAAAAGACCATAGACGTCTCGCAACTATCAACCGGTGTGTACATGGTACAGATCCAGGGTGTAGATGCAAGTACGGTGAAGAGACTCGTAAAAGAGTAATCGGTTATAATTAAATAGCCAACCAAAAAACCCCTCCGGAAACGGAGGGGTTTATTTTTTTTATCAAGTTAAGTCTTGATTAAATCATTCTTTCTTTTCTGCACTTTTCGCGCTTTTAGTACTTTCAGCGCTTTCACTGCTCTTGGCACTTTTGGTGCTCTTTGTACTTTCAGTACTCTTCACGCTTTTAGGGCTTGCAGTGCTCTTAGCACTCTTGGTACTTTTGGCACTTTTTGTACTTTCTGTTTTCTTAGCGGTTTTTGTGCTTTCTGTTTTCTTAGCGGTTGTTGTGCTCTTGGCACTTTTTGTGCTTTTGGATTTGGTAACAGCTTGTAGTTTTTTCTTTTTTCGGGGTCTCAGTTTTCCTGAAGTTCCTCGTATTATCTTTCCGCGTTTTGTTTTTTTGTCACCTTTTCCCATAAATAGTTGTTTAGAATATTAATATTCTAAAATTACGAAAAATATAATTGCAGCTTTCACAACCTGGTGATCATCGCAGAATAGAATTGACAAAACCTGCAATTCCGTCTACCCCGTTTTGCTCCAGCATCTGTATAAACGCACTGCCAATAATGCCGCCCTTTGCGAGACTTGTGGCTGCTTTGAAAGTAAGGGCATCCTTTATGCCAAACCCAACAATACATGGATTCTTTAGGTTCATGGCATAAATTCGTTCGAAATAGGATTGTTGAGTAGTCCCAAAACCGGCAAGAGATCCGGTTGTACTGGCACTGCTAACCATATAGATGAAGGCATCACTGGCTTGGTCGATCTGCCGAATTCGTTCTTCGGAGGTTTGTGGAGTGATCAGGAATATATTAGCCAGGCCTTTGTCTTTGAAGATCGACCGGTAATGGGTTTCATATTCCGCCAGGGGCAAGTCGGGTAAAATAAGTCCGTCGATCCCAATTTCATGGCACTTTTCGCAAAAGGCATCCACCCCAAATTGAAGAACCGGGTTAAAATAACCCATGATAATAAGAGGGATCTTTACCGAATCGCGAATCGCTTCCAGTTGTTTGAACAACAAAGAAGTGCTCATACCATTATTTAAAGCCGTAGTTGAACTTCGCTGGATCGTAGGGCCATCGGCCAGGGGATCGCTAAATGGCAGCCCGATCTCGATCATATCCACTCCGCACCGCTCCAATTCCTGGATGATGGGAACTGTGTCATTTAATGCCGGATGACCGGCCGTAAAATATATGGACAACAACTTCTTGTCCTGTCTCAATGCTTGGTTGATCCTGTTCATAGTTTGAAATAATCGATATAGGTTGCAAGGTCCTTATCTCCGCGGCCACTCAAATTCAATACGACTACATCGTTCTTTTTGAAGCTTCGGTGTTCAAAAATAGCCAGGGCATGGCTGGTTTCAATGGCAGGAATGATCCCTTCCAGCTTACTGAGTTGTAATCCTGCTTGCATCGCGTCTTCATCGGTGATGGATATAAACTCACCCCGACCGCTTTGATATAAATGAGCATGCATAGGGCCAACTCCGGGATAATCAAGCCCGGCAGAAATCGAGTAGGGTTCAGTGATCTGTCCATCGGCCGACTGCATAAGTAAGGTCTTGCTGCCATGTATTATTCCAGCGCGGCCCAATTGCGAGGTAGCCGCACTCTCTCCACTATTCACTCCTTTTCCAGCAGCTTCCACAGCGATGAGCCCTACTTCAGGATTGTTCAGGAAATGATAATAGGCTCCGGCGGCATTACTTCCTCCACCCACACAAGCCACGACATAATCTGGATGAGATCTGTTTTCCTTTTCTTGAAGTTGCTCTATTATCTCTGCCGAAATTATACTCTGAAATCGTGCTACCATATCGGGAAAAGGATGGGGTCCCACTACACTTCCAATGATATAATGCGTATCCTCGGGATGATTGATCCAATCGCGAATTGCTTCATTGGTGGCATCCTTCAAAGTCTTGCTTCCGGAGGTTGCGGGTATCACAGTAGCGCCCAACATCTTCATTCGTGCTACGTTGGGAGCCTGTCGTTCAATATCCACGGCACCCATATAAACGATACACTCAATACCCATGAGCGCACAGACTGTTGCGGTGGCCACGCCATGCTGACCGGCCCCTGTCTCTGCGATGATCCTTCGTTTTCCCATTCGTTTGGCAAGTAAGATCTGTCCAATGGTGTTGTTCACTTTGTGCGCGCCCGTGTGGCAAAGATCTTCTCGTTTGAGGTAGATGCGGGTGTTGTAGGTTTCTGAAAGTCGGCTTGCATAATAAAGAGGTGTTGGCCTACCCACGTAATCACGCAATAATTGATCGAACTCTTCCTGAAACTCTTCAGACTCACTAATTGAGATGTATTCTTTCCTTAGCGCTTCTACATTGGGATAAAGCATTTCAGGAATGAATGCTCCTCCAAATTCTCCATAATACCCTCGTTCATCT
>JABDNM010000199.1 GCA_013043825.1 Flavobacteriaceae bacterium | reverse complement strand
TCCTGTAAAAGTCACCTCCTGCTCTTTCTTGTCGGTTGCGGTGATCGCAACTTCATTCTTCTCACGTTTAACCGCTGAAACCTTATGTGAAAGGAAGAATTTTACCCCCTGCTTTTTCATCACCTTCATGAGTTCCTTGCTCTGTGAAGAGTCCATGGTAGGAATAATGCGGTCCATATATTCGATCACCGACACCTCGGCTCCTAAACGGCGATACACCTGCCCCAGTTCCAGGCCAATCACCCCTCCTCCTATTACTACCAGGTGTTTCGGTATTTCAGAAAGGCTTAAGGCTTCGGTAGAAGTAATAACTCGCTCCTTATCGATTTCGATAAAAGGGAGTGAAGCAGGCTTACTTCCTGTTGCAATAATGATGTTTTTGGCTTCTATAGTCTCTTCCTTCTCTCCGGTAATTACAATATGGGTTGCGTCCTTGAAGGCTCCCATTCCATGGTAAACATCGATCTTATTTTTGTCCATCAGGAAATCGATCCCTTTGGTGGTCATGTCGACTACCCCCTGTTTACGCTCGATCATCTTCTTAAAATTGACCTTTACTTCACCGGGTATTTCAATCCCGTGTTCTTCAAAGTGTTTTACTGCATCCTCGTAATGATGGGAGGAATCCAGCAATGCCTTACTTGGGATGCATCCTACATTGAGGCAAGTACCTCCCAGGGTTTTATATTTTTCGATGATCGCAGTTTTCATTCCCAGTTGAGCGCAACGAATTGCAGCCACATATCCCCCGGGACCAGAACCAATAATCGCAACATCATAGGTATTCATAAAACGTGTATTTAAGATGAAAAAGAAGCAAGTGGAATTTTTCACAAGCCGAGCGCAAAGTTACAATACTCCCTACCAAAAGCCAATACCCTAACAAGAAATGTTGTTCGTCGATTCATGAAGGGCCTCCCATGCCTGGAAAAGCCAGCATTTGTCCCATGCCAACGGTAAATAGCCAATTGCCATACAAGGCATGTTCAATGCTCACCACGAACGTACTTCGGAATTTGAAATAGGTGAGTCCGAAGATTAGTCCACCAAGAAAAGTAAGTACCAGCACCAAGGTATTTCGGAAAAAAATATGAGCCAACATAAAAACAATGGCATTGACGAACAGGAATAAATTAGTGCTTTTGAAAAGTCTCTCGTAACGATTGAAAAAGAAAGTACGATAAATGAGTTCCTGCGGCCAGACAGATAATAAGGTATACACAAACAAGATGATGACAAACAGCAGTGGTTTGTTCAGAGGTACAAAGAACAACGCTTTGGGATCCCTATACAGCACGTAAGCGATAGTAACGGAAGCAACAATCACAAAACCAATTAGGGTTCTGCGCCAAAATTGAATCCAATCGATGTCCTTCTTAATTCGAAAGGAAACCAATTCAATGCGTTTGAGCACGTAAATGATGTATGCAAAACCAATAAGCACCAAACCCGCTTTGATGTAAATTGAATAGTTCAAAGCCAGGCTCACAGGAAGCAGTATAAAAAGTAGAAAGAATTCTGAAACAAGATAGCGCGTGCTCTGCATTATGAAAATTACAATATCACACCTTCGAAACCTCTCTTTCCAAAGGCTGTTCCGAAGATACAGAACATTTCACAGATACATGAACGCTGTGTTCGCAAAAGAAATTTGAATCTCACCATTCGGGCATTAAAGCTGATTGGGCGAGTAGCTATTTTTACCGTTTCTTTTTCAATAGAACCTTGAGATCTTCGATCTCTTTTTGTTGAACCTGCAACAGCAGCTTCAGGTTTTCAATTTCTTTTAAAAGGATGCTAGTTCCAACATTGTTATCCACTATTGGGATTTCAACCTCCACCGGATTCCCATCGAGATCTGCCAGGTTGATCAGCTTCTCACCGCTTAGCTTTTCTACCAAGCGCACCGTCTTCAACATATCCACATTGATCTGCTGCCCAATTTCCTCATTTCTCGAATAAAAACTCCATGCCATGGGATGACTGCTTTCCACTAGGCTGAAATTATGCGGCGATATAGTTGTAAGGTTACCCACTGCATCGACAGCGGTTAATTCTCCCGACTGACTGAATATTCCGCTGTGATTCGCCAAACTCCCTGGAACAACAGAGTCTTCCAAAAATATAGCACCACTTACTTCTAAGGCATACTGAGGATTCATTGTCTGAATCCCAAGATTTCCGTTTGAATCAATACGCAGGCGCTCCGTTCCATTAGCGGTATATCCCAACTCGCTGGCTACTGGCTGGAAGAATCCAGTATTCGTGTCTGAAAAACGGATACTGGGATCGGAGGAGCTGCCATCTGAAAACTCGATCTCGTTGACAACACTTGTTGAATTGGGATCTAAGTAAAATCCCGAACTGTCCCAGTCGATGATCCTATCGCTTATCCAAAGATCATTGTTCGTAAGACTTGTGTTTCCAATATATACATCCCCCGACTGCCGTTCCAAATCCACCCCTATATCTACCCAATCTCCATCGTCCAAAGCCAACGGATCGATCCAACTTAAGTTCCCATTGCCATCGCTTTGCAATAATTGATCGGTTAAACCCCGAACCAATGGGAACGTATAATTGGTCAGGGCCAATGAATTCCCAAATGATATCAATCCGCCCGCGTTGATGCCGAAGCGCTTAGTTCCATTAACACCATAAGCTATGGAAGATACTCCCTCACTGTAAAATCCGGTGTTAATATCGGCAAATCGAATACTTGGATCTGCCAGGGAGCCATTGTCGAACTCTATCTCGTTCATCCTATTGTCGCTGGCCGGATCGATGGTGTACGCGGTATTATCCCAATCCACCAACCGGTTACTAATGTATAGATCGTTGTTCGTGCCGGAGGTGCTTCCAACGTAGACGTCTCCCGACTGGCGTTGAATATCTGCTCCGTTAATGGTCCAATCGGCGTCATCGATAGAGGTCGCCGAAGTGACCAATCGCTCCCAACTACTACCATTAAAGTAGTAATAACCCACTCCACTACCCCCTGTAGTAGAGGCATTAGTATTGTAAATTAGTAAGCCAGTGGCAGCTAGATTTACACCATCGAGCGTAGTATCTGAACTATTACCCAGGGCGAGCTTTGGAATTAAAATACCCTTATCACTGGCCGAGACCTCCAGCACCGAGGAGGGATTTGGAGTTACTGTACCAATCCCTACCTGGGAAACGGAAGCGAAACTTGAAATCAATGCGAACATGAAAACTAATCCTTTCATACTATTCAGTTTTGAATGGGGAGGAGTAGTTATTCGTGAGGAAAGATGGTCAAAGATAAACGATTGAATAATAAACAACCACAAGTAGAACAAGGGATTCATGAATTGTCGGCCAAAATTTCGCTACTTGCACATGATTTTACAAAATCGTAACATTACGGAATATTTCAAGCAGCATGCAGGAAAACAAAAATCTGTCGGAATTTGATATCGAAGATCAGAAGATCATTGAGAATATCGAATTAAATATTTGGGAGGCACTAATCCCGGTGGTCATACTCATGGGATTACTGGCTTATAATATCTTTTTTGCCGACGGTGTATGGCTGGGTGACTATTCGAATCAAATCATACTGCTATTGGGTGGACTGGTGGCTGCCATCGTTGGGTTTTGGAACAAAGTTGGTGTTGGAACCATGATCATGGAGATTTGGGAAAATCTAAAAAGCATTTTCATCCCGGTAATGATCTTACTGTTGGTAGGTGCACTCGCAGGAACCTGGCTGGTGTCTGGAGTTATTCCCGCCATGGTGTATTATGGATTGCAGGTGCTTAGTCCTGAAATATTTCTACCAGCCTCTGTTGTCATTGCCGCGATAATATCGATCGCCACCGGAAGCTCATGGACTACCTCCGCTACCGTAGGAATAGCCCTTATTGGTATAGGTACTTCCGCCTTAGGAATTCCTGGCGGAATGGTCGCAGGCGCGGTGATCTCTGGAGCTTATTTCGGAGATAAAATGTCACCGCTAAGTGATACCACCAACCTGGCACCGGCTATGGCAGGAACCGATCTTTTCACCCATATCAGGTATATGGCATTCACAACGGTACCGTCTATACTGGTTACCTTGATCGCTTTTGGGATCATAACTACTACATTGGAAACGGCTGGTACGGCAGATATCAGTGGTTTTTTAAACACCATAGGCAGCACTTTTAATATATCACCCTGGTTGTTTGCTGTTCCAGGGATAGTGATCGTCCTCATATTGTTCAAAACAAAACCATTAATCGCCTTAGCCTCAGGGGTGATAGCTGCGATCGTTTTCGCATTTATTTTTCAACCGGAAATTTTAGGCCAGATCTCCACATCAAAGAGTGGTGCATTGACTCAGGCTGTTTTTACCGATACTGCAATTACTACCGACAATGAAAAGTTGAATGATCTCTTCTCGGCTGGAGGCATGCAGGGAATGCTTTGGACCATCTTCTTAATTGTCTGTGCCATGGTCTTTGGAGGTATCATGGACGCCATTGGAGCCCTGGCACGAATCACTCGTGAACTACTTAAAATGGCCAAGACCATTTTTGGCTTGTTTGCAAGCACAGTAATAAGCTGCTTGGGTTTGAATGCCATCGCCTCAGACCAATACCTGGCAATCGTTATTCCAGGTAAAATGTTTAAAAAAGCCTTTGACGATCGAGGGTTAGCTCCCGAAAACCTCTCCAGGACCTTGGAAGATTCAGGAACGGTTACTTCTGTTTTAATCCCCTGGAACACGTGTGGAGCATACCAAAGCGGAGTGCTTGGGGTAAGCGTAGCCGACTATTTCTTTTATGCCATCTTCAACTGGTTGAGTCCGTTTATGACTTTGCTCTTTGCCGCATTCAGAATAAAAATAAGAATGATGCTGAATCCCAAAACGGTTC
This sequence comes from Flavobacteriaceae bacterium, assembly GCA_013043825.1. Taxonomy (GTDB): domain Bacteria; phylum Bacteroidota; class Bacteroidia; order Flavobacteriales; family Flavobacteriaceae; genus Aureisphaera. Next base: position 4,973 of record JABDNM010000199.1, on the reverse strand, counting down.
AGGCATAATTATATTTCCAGAATAAACCGGTAAATGCTTGCTTATTTATTACAAGGAATCCGTAATTTTATGCTTTAATTTATTCTGAACAAAATGGCTCAAATCACCCTGGGCGGGAAACCCGCCGAAACGCTCGGAAATTTACCTGAAATTGGTAGTATCGCGCCGGACTTTACGTTAACAACACCCGAACTCACAGCAAAATCACTTCACGAATATTCAGGTAGAAAGAAGGTACTGAATATTTTTCCTTCGGTGGATACGGGCGTTTGTTCGGCCGCCATACGCAAGTTCAATGAAAAAGCGGCCGGTTTAGATAATACGGTTGTACTTTGTATCTCACGCGACCTTCCGTTTGCACAGGCTCGTTTTTGTGGAGCTGAAGGAATTGAAAATGTAGAAATGCTTAGTGATTATCGCACGGGTTCTTTCGGAAAGGATTATCAACTGGAGATCACCAAAAGTGCATTCACCGGGTTGCTTTCCAGAGCCGTAATCGTATTGGATGAAAATAATAAAGTGATCTACACCGAACAGGTGCCGGAAATTGGACAGGAACCCAATTACCAAGCTGCCTTAAACGCACTCTAATGTGGAACACCTACCTGGGGCGGCGACTTAAAGGATGTGGCTATGCCATCAAAGGTGCCTGGATGTTGCTTAAAAACGAACCAAGCATTCAAATACAGGCCGTCATTGCCATTGGAATAACCGCAGCGGGATTTTATTTCAATATTTCACCTGCCGAATGGATGCTTCAAATCTTCGCCATTGGCCTTGTAATGAGTATAGAAGGACTCAACACAGCAGCCGAGGAGATCGCTAATTTTGTCCATCCGGACTTTCACGATAAGATTGGATATATCAAAGACGTGGCCGCAGGGGCAGTATTCTTCGCAGCTGTTGCTGCAGTAGTGATCGCCTGTATTATTTATATTCCCAAGTTTTAGCTGTTTAATATTCTGATTGTCAGAGTTTTATTACGTTGATTTTTTTGGTGTTTCGTATTTCTGGTTTAATTTTAATCTTCCCCTTACACCTTAACATTAAATTAGATCATGAAGAAACTAACCATTCTGATATGTGCGCTGTTATGCACATTTCAGTCCAACGGCCAACAAAACGAAGCCCCTTCTCCTATAATTTTTATTTATGACGCCAGCGGCTCCATGTGGGGGCAGATGGAAGGTAAAACTAAGGTTGAGATCGCCACCTCGGTGTTATCAACCGCTGTCAACAATTTGCCTGAGAATCAAAAGGTAGGTCTTGTAGCTTATGGGCACCGAAAAAAGGGGGATTGTAAGGATGTGCAAACCCTGGTTCCCATGAGCAATTCATCCAAACGGACAGTTACTTCAGCGTTGAAAAATATCAAACCGTTGGGGAGAACACCACTCGCCTATTCTGCCGAGCTCGTTATTGGCGATCTACGTTCTTCGAAAAACAAGGCAACTGTTATTCTTATTACAGATGGAATAGAATCCTGCGACGGTGATATCTGCAAGGTGGTAGCTGCCGCGAAAGCCGAAGGTATAGATTTCAAGCTCCACATCGTTGGTTTCGGACTTAAAGAAGGAGAAACCGAACAATTGCGATGTGCGGCAAAGGCAGGTGACGGAAATTATTACGATGCTTCCAATGCCGGCGGGCTGGGAGAAGTCCTTAATGAGGTAACCGAACAAACCATAGACAAGCCTGCGGGCAATGTGTCTTTTTATGCGACCAAGAACGGCCAGCCTGTAGACGCCTGGATTCAGGCTTTCGACGTCATCGCCAAAAGAAAACCCATCTCGGTTCGCACATACAAAGACACGGCTTCCGTATTTCTTCCGCCAAGCACCTACAATGTTGAAGCCAGGCCTCTTGAAGGTAGTGATGTGGGTAGTGTCACCCTAGAAGGTGTCACAAGCTATGAAGACAAAGTGGTGCATAGAACTATTAGTTTCGACGGGGGTACCTTCAACATTACCATAACCAATAATGGTGAAGGTTGGGACAGCACAGTCAAAGTACTTGATCAATCCGGTAAAACGATTGGAGCAAGTCGGACTTATGGAAAGCCAGTAGATATTGAAGTGAGTCCGGGAGTATACGATATCGAGGTTCAAGCACTGAGAATGAAGGGGCTGGAAACTCAGTTTATATTTGAAGATGTTTCATTAAATGCCGGGGCCACTACCACCAGGGAGCATGATTTCAAAACAGGGATCGCCAACTTGGGGGTTTCGGAAAATGGGACATTGATAGATTGTACCGTGAATATTTATACCAAATCCACAGAGGAATCTGTTGCCGGAGGAAGAAGCTATACGAGCTCTAGTTCCAACCCCAGGGAATATATTCTGAATCCTGGGGCTTACAAAGTGAAACTACGCGGTCGAAAAAATGGCGCCGATACGATAAAGTGGTTTGAGATTACGGTGAAAGAGGGAGAATCCATCACCAAGATGTATGAATGGTAATTGTACAAAGCGATGAGTAAGTTACTTAAACCCGCCAGTTTTGGGTTCTATATTCTTGTGGCAATTACTTTTTTCCTGTTTGGTTTGTATGTGGCGAATATGCTGGAAGTTGGAAAGGGTCAAATGATGGCCGCAGCAGTCATAGTCTTGGGTTGGGGAGTTATGTTTGCTGGTATTGCCTTAATACTTTCGGTGATAGTTGCTCGATACCTTCCATTTAAATGGATCGTTCGGATGAACTGGATTCTTCTGGTTATCATTTTTGTTGGCTACGGGATCACGATATTGAGAGCCCAGCAAAAACGAAAGGCGAAAGAGGATCTTCAATTGGAAAATCGGGAATTGCCGCCTAAAGTTACCGAACCCACAGCCTTGTTGACCCTGGTGCTCACCAAACCCAAACTTGTTCCAACTAAATTTTCAGGAGAACGGAAGGCCATGGGTATGGGTTATTTCAGTCCGAATTATTATGAACACCCAACGCTTTATTTCTACGGAACGTTAACCCCAGGGAAATCTCTAATGGAGCACCGGCCCGTCGATAGCATCGTTTTTCGGCGGAACAAATACAATTCTTTTGAGATCGCAACTGCCCCTCCGTGGTTTGTGCCCGAGATGATGAAATTGGATTATGACCTGCTCTATGTAAAAATTAAAAGTGTTAGCCGGGAGACTGTTGAGGTAATCGTTAACGAGGCAGATCAGCGCACTGCGTTGGTAGATAAATTGGCTGGTAGGGTCATTTTATGGCCCGAATTTCTACTTAACGTGCATTCAGTGGAATTCTTCCCCGATTCCAAGGAGCAGGTCCATAACAGGCCATTTAGGGCTTCCGGGGTTAATCATGTTTCATATGATTTTATGCGACCTCTTAAAATACAGGAAGACTGGATGGAGGTGGAATTGTGGAACCAGGATTTTGAGTCTGTGGGTAAAGGATGGATTCAATGGAAGCATGACGGACAACTAATGATATTGTACAATTTATTGAGTTAAACAGTTGATTCCTGTTGTATAATTTGGGCAGGGCGAATTGAGAATAATGCAAAATTTTATGTAGTTTGGGACGTTAACAATTAGTACTTTTGTTTATTCACAACCCAACCCTACATGGCTAAGAAAAAGACCGCGAAATCGAGAAAATCCCGATCTCAGTCTAAAAAAAACCGTCTTGCTTTATCGCGTCCCCAAAAAGTGATCTTGGGTAGTGGGTTGATGCTTTTTGGAATCGCGCTTTTCTTCTCCTTTGTTTCTCATTTGTTCAATTGGAAGGCCGATCAGAGTATCGTTGGTGAAATTAGCCGTGAATCAAATGCCGAGAATTGGCTGGAGGATGTTGGAAATTTTCTCGGGAATTTCTTTATCCATGACGGCTTTGGGATTTCAGCATTTATCATCGCATTCCTGGTAACTCTCACCGGGATCTATTTCTTCTTTAATTACGCGAGAAAACAACTGCTTCGTTATTGGTTCTGGGGCCTGCTGGTTATGGTTTGGCTTTCAGTATTCTTTGGTTTTTTTGCTGAAAAGAGCAGTTTACTATCGGGCGTATTTGGATTTGAAATCAACGACCTGCTGCAGGATTTCATGGGATTGTTGGGTACCATTTTGGTGATGACCTTTCTTGCGATCATCTACCTGGTGCTTCGGTTGAAGTTAACACCGGAAAAAGTAGGTGCTACCCTTAAAAAGACCAAAAAAGACATTCAGGATGATTTTGTGGACCCGGATTCTTCCGAAGAGATCGCCCAAACCGATTACGAGAAGGAAGTAGTGGAAACCCTGGTAGGCGACCAACTTTCCGAAGCAAATTTGGAACCGGTTAAGGAAGTGAAGCCAAAACAAACGATCCAGGAGCCTGCCTTGAAACAAAAAGCATCGCATGAAGAAGTAACCATGGAAGTGGAAACAGCTCCGGAAGAAGAGGAGGTTTCTGAAAGCCTCAGTAAAAAACTGGTGGAGGACTTTGGTGAATTCGACCCTACTTTGGAGTTAGGCAATTATAAGTTTCCCACCATCGACCTGTTGAAGGATTATACAGGCGGACAAGGCATAACTATCAACCAGGAAGAACTGGAGGCCAATAAAAATCGAATCGTCGAGACGCTGAACAACTACAAAATAGGCATTGCCAACATCAAGGCCACCGTGGGTCCAACCGTTACTTTGTACGAGATTGTTCCGGACGCAGGTGTTCGGATCTCGCGCATCAAGAACCTGGAAGACGACATAGCCTTATCGCTTTCGGCCTTGGGCATTCGAATTATTGCCCCTATTCCCGGTCGTGGGACCATAGGAATTGAAGTTCCAAACAAAAAACCTCAAATTGTCTCCATGCGTTCGGCCATTGCTTCCCCAAAGTTTCAAAACGCGGAAATGCAGTTGCCCTTAACCCTTGGGAAAACAATAAGCAACGAGACCTTTGTGGTGGATTTGGCCAAAATGCCTCACCTTTTAATGGCAGGTGCTACAGGACAAGGAAAATCGGTTGGGTTGAACGCCATCCTCACC
>JABDNM010000196.1 GCA_013043825.1 Flavobacteriaceae bacterium | reverse complement strand
GTGATAGCAATTGCAACCAGGGCTCCATCTATATTGTATTGTAGCAGGAATATCACGGTGAGAACTGCCGAGATGAGGTAACCCAGTAAATCGATCTTCGCAAATTTCTTGTACATGGACAAGCCATTTACAACCCCATTGAATATGCGCTGGATCCCTATGAATGGGACAATGATCGCTAATAACTGGATCAAATAGACAAATTCAAGTGATCCAAACAGCCTCTCGCTAATGGGTTCTGCAAATATCAATAAGGCCGTCCCGGTGATCAAGGAGCCAAATACCCAAAAAACCAGGGAAGTGGAAAAAAGCTTTTGAAGCTGAGCCTGGTCTTTCTTGTATTCGGCGATGTACTTTACAATCCCGTTGAAGATCCCAACCGATGAGAAAGATGTGAGCAGTTGCTGCATGTTCCTTAGCTGCCCGATCTTGGCGATACCGGCTTCTCCAACCAGCTCGGCCAATAACCGCTGGATAAATAGTGAGATGACCAGGCGAACACCAATCACTCCAGCGTTCAAGGACGTCATCTTTAGCAATAAATTTTCGCGAATGAATTTGGGAATTTTCAACTAGTAGTTGTTTAAGGCATTTATTATACGATTTATCTGGTCGGTTTCAAGGATCGGATTTATTGGAATACTAACCACCTCATCATGAATTTGTTCACTAACCGGAAAACTTAAATGGGCCAAATGAGGAAATGCACCTTGTCGATGTGGAGGCACTGGGTAATGGACCAACGTCCCTATCTCTTTTTCTTTTAAATAGTCCCTGAAGTGATCCCGATCCCGAACACGTACCACAAACAGGTGAAAAACATGGTTTAAGCCTCCATCATAAGCAGGAAGATCGATCTTTTCATTATTCACCTCGGAAAGGTATCGCCGGGCAATTTCACGTCTTTTCTCATTATCTGCATCCAGTCGCTTTAACTTGCAGCTGAGCAGGGCCGCCTGTATCTCATCCAGCCTCGAATTGAAACCGGGCACCTCGTTGACATATTTGGTGGAAGCCCCATAATTCCGAATCTGAGCAACGATTTCGGCCAACTCACTATCATTCGTTGTTATAGCACCCCCGTCTCCCAATGCTCCCAGATTCTTCACAGGATAAAAGCTAAAGGCTGCCGCATCACCCAGGTTCCCGGCACGTCTGCCCTGTGGATCCATAGCTCCATGCGCCTGGGCCGCATCTTCGATCACAAGCAAATCGTGGCGTTCGGCAATTTGATTAATCCCAGCCATGGGCGCCAACTTTCCGTAAAGATGAACAGGCATGATCACTTTGGTTTTCGGGCTAATTTGATCTTCCAGGTTATGTAGATCGAAGTTGTAGTGCTCGGGTTCAGTTTCAGACAGAACCGGAACCAATCCCGCTTGTTCGATGGCTAGAATGGTTGCAATAAAAGTATTGGAAGCAACAAGCACCTCATCGCCTAGCTTCAACTTGTCCAATTGTTTATAGCCTTCCAAAATACATCGAAGGGCATCAAGACCGTTACCGGTTCCAACACAATGGTCGGTTCCGCAATAGGCCCCAAATTCCTTCTCAAAAGTGTCGACCCTCTCTCCCAGTATATACCAACCCGAATCCAGAAATTCCTGAAAAACCTGATTGAACTGGTCTTCGAAACGCGCATTAATCTTTTGCAAATCCAGGAAAGGGATCATATAATAACAGTATCTAGTTGTGTGTGATTTGAAGGATCGACTTCGTAAAAGTAACATGCCTTAGACCGAGCTCCAAAGCATTCTTTCCAGTAAAGAAGTCCGCCGTTGACATTCAGTCCCTGATTTTCGTTGGAAGTACCAAAATCGAAGAAACCTTTATCGCTAAAGCGCTCTTCGATTAAAAACTGAAACAACAGATCCAGACTCCCCAGTTGCTGACGGTCACTATTGGCCGAAATATATTGCACGTGTGCCGTTGTTTTCGTTTCAAAAATTGTACATCCTGCCACGATCTCCTCCTTGTGATAAACGTTGAATTGATGTATGTTCTTCGGAAAGGCTTTGGCAAGTCGTGTTATTTCTTCGGTACTGTGAACCGGTTTAGCTCCATGACGTAGCTCGAGGTTGGGGATGAGTATCTCTTGCCAAAAAGGTTCAAAGACATCCTCCTCCTTGATCGTCAACCCGGCTCGTTCGGCTTTCTTGACACCTTCCTTTCGATTTCCTTGTATCGGCATTCGCGATCTATAGTCGATGACGGAGGTGAGATGGACGCGGTGCAGGATAGATTCAGTTAAAAACAATAGATAATTCAATTCTTCCGAAGGGTGTGTGGTATAAAAAGAAGGAATTAACTTCAGATGTAGTTTCGAAACCCCATGATTTTCCAGGTACACCAACACCGATTTATAAACTTGATGCACCTCCTCAAATTTCGATCGTTTCTTCAGTAAAATACCTCCGTAGGACAATCCCTGGTGCGAATGTACAACCTTATCATGCTGGTTAGCGGGTAATAGGGCTACCAAATTATCTTGCTTGAATACAAGGAGCGAAGCATCGGAAAATCGATCTTCATGATATTCCATAAAATCCCTGAGGAACAAGAAGGTCCCGTTTTTGGAGTCCCTAACAAATTCGTCCCAACGCGTTTTATCTGATTTCTGATATGTTCGTACCGAATAATTATTCACTTTTTTAAGGGAACATGAGTTTTATTTCCGGCATCATCCAATGATTGATAGACCGTTTTTCTATACCAATTTTCACGATGTAAATTGTAACTGGAATTATCCTCCATATTCTTCAAATAGCTTCCATCATTTGCCAGGCTGGAAAACAGCACTCGAAACAGATTAACGGTAGACCGCAACTCGCTGTCGAATCCAGTTTTTAGATGACCATTCCATTTGATAGCTGCAATGGAGGAAAATATAGAACGTAAATTCTGTTCGTCTGTTGTAGTGAACATATCGGGATAACTGGTCATTCCTACCCAGCCGCCATGATCTGCCAGGATCATGATAACAGCTTCTGGGTCGTTCTTTTCGATCATTTCAATGGTCTCTTTTAACCAGTCATTCACTTCTTCTATTTTTTCTAAGTATTCCAATCGCTCTTCTTCGATCTGGTTTTCCTTAGGAACAAAATGAATGTGGTGTGGCAGTAATTTTTCGATGAACACAAATTTCGACCTACCTGGTTTATCAGCCAAAACAGGCTTCAGATCTTCCTGCAACTCCTTTTTCCGCTTATCGCCAACGGTGAAATAAGGGATCTCATCCTTATCGATATTATAATGATCGAAGGATCCGTCTTTCAGATTTTGCTGAAAATATTCATCCTGGGCCAAAAAATAGGTTCGGTATCCGTTATTCTGAAACACATAATTCACCGTGTTCTGCCCACTTATCACTTCCCTTCCGCAAGGCATTTCCAAATCACTGAACACTACATCCCCATAATAGTGATGCTGCATACTGAACATGGATGCGTTGCTGGGAATGCTTGCCGGGTAATTCGATCGGAAATGATCGTATAATTTGAAATCTTTACCCTTAAGCCATTCGTAAAAATCAGTTTTATAATTGTACAGAGGACCCTCCATCATGGTCTGATTTACATAGCCATCCGGCTGGATCATATACACGCTTGGGGTCTCTTCAAACTGAACATCCTTAATGTCGGCAGCTAATTCTGTAAATGGCATTTCTTTATTCTGCTCGTAGACTTTCAGAAAAATGTTTAAAAAAGGAAGGATCGACATGATAAATATGAGCACCGCCAACTTCCTGTAACGGTCATGAAGTTTTATAGACAGTAGAACGCTTACGATCAAGATCACACCCAGGATCTTTTTCATAAGCCGAAGTTTCATGGCATAAGACATCAGGGTAGCGGTAACCATGATCACCATGATAAACAAACCATGTTCCCTGTACTTGCGAACATTTTTAAAAATTCCGAAGAATGCTTCCATGGCGAGGAATCCTAATAGCGACAACCCAATAAAAAATAGAATGAAATAGCCCCAATGTCCTGGGGAATTCACCATATAGAAGTTGTTGGAGACGTAAAAGACCAGCGGATAGAACCCGCAAATGAAGGCGATCCAAAAGATTCCGTTCTTCCTATTAAAAAATTCGATCATATTGGATTAACAAGGTAACAAAGATGCGATTATTCTTCCACACCCTGCGGGATTTTTTTATAACCATACACCCCATTCTCATCAATGCATTTGTACACCTCTACAAAATCATTCTCCGTATAGATGATACTGCTATCGGGCTGATAACTCTTCAGTAGTAAAGAGTCTTTACTAAGGTGAAAAAACAGATTCCTGAATACATTTACTCCCGACCGCATTGTAAGATCTGCTGGAATGCTGTCCCCGGGATAGCGCACGCTCATGATGGCTGTATACACCGAATGAGTCTCCAACTCGTTCAACTTACGTTCATCCAACTCGCTCAAATAATCCAGCCCCACATATCCCCCATGATCGGCCATGATGAATATAAGCGGATCTTCGTCATGTTGGAAGATGGTGTTGATAATATCCTGCAACCACTGGTTGGCAACTTCAAGGCTCTCCAGGTATTTTTCACGTTCCACTTCTTTCCCCCTGGTATTGTGTTTTGAATTTTCGATGTGCCCGGGGACCGTTTTTTCGATGAAATAGAAATTGGGTCTGTCATCCTGGTCTGCCATCACCTTTCGGAAGTCGGCTACCATATCAATATCCTTACGGGGACCAACTTTATAATAAGACAAGGAAGATCTTGGTATATTACAATAGTCGAATCCTCTCATTTTTCTATTCAGCAGGAAAAAGGTATTGTCTGTGAACAGGTGGTTTTTATAACCATTGTTTTTTAGTAAGCGAAGGGTCACATTATCACCCACGATCACTTCCTGGGTATTATAGGTCTTGGCTGTAGATTTATGGATGATCTCGTAGTAGTGATGTCTCATCGCGAAGACTGCCGAATTGGACGACAAGGTGGTGAAATAATTGGATCTGAAATCGTCATAATGAACAAATCCTTTTGCATTCAACCAGTATTCAAACCCGCGATCCAAGTGGTTATACGGTGGCTCCCGAAGGGCAGAAAAGTTTGCATAGCCATCGGGTTGAATGAAATAGATGTTTGGTGTTGACTTTAACTTTACCTCATCAAGCGTCTCGGTAAGTGCCGGCCAATCGTAGTTATAATTGCTCACGAACAGCAACCTAGGAACCAGGGTCACAAAGCTCATAATCGCCAAGAGGTACTGCAGGATCACGATCTTGCTCAAATACCGATAGAGGACGAGACCCAGTAATCCAACGCCAGCCAAAATTAGCAGGAAGGTGACCTTTCGGAAATGGAAGATGAGCAATCCCAACAAGCCGGTGAAGTAAACAAAATTAAAAACAGACAGGCTGTATTTACTCCAGCGTTTCAATGGCCTGATCCTAAACAAAACCGGAAGAGCAATCGCGATCACAACCGGTGCAACGAGGCACAAGGATGTCAGGAACAAAAACTGCGGCCAGCTGTCGGCCAGGTTAAAATTATTGGTATAATAGTGTAGAAAGGGATATAGTCCGGCTGCCAAACCAGCCAAAATTCGGGTCTTCACAGGCACATAGCCGGAACTTGCTTGTTTCCTCTCGCTCAAACTACGATCAAACTTAATGGTTTTTAATTCTGAAATGGAACAGTACCCGCTCCGTGTCAGCAATGGCTTCTTTCTTTTCCAGGTCGAAATAATTGGAATAGGCTTTTTCAAATTCTGCCAGGTTATAAAAATCGAAATGATTGATAAACTC
>JABDNM010000188.1 GCA_013043825.1 Flavobacteriaceae bacterium | reverse complement strand
CATCGAGAATGCTAAATCAGTCGATTTTGGCGATATCTTATCCAAGAGCTTTGAACTTTACAAAAAAGACTTCAACAATGGGCTCATGCACGCCCTTGTTAGTTTACTCGTGGTAATTCCATTCATCCTGGTTGTTTATATTCCCATCCTTCCGTTTTATGTTGAAATGATACAAAATGCGGGAGATCCGTATTACTCTCCCAGTTTCCTGGATGAATATGGGCCGGGAATAATTTTTGGCTGGGTGATCTTCGTACTGGTCCTCTCTTTTGTGATGCAGGTAGTTATATATTCTATTTATGGTCACTATTATAGATCCCTAAAAATAGCCGACGTTGGCGGAGATGAGGAAATTGGAGGTTATTTTACACTGCTCCAGCAAAACTTCGGGAAATTGCTGCTACTAACTTTGGCGACTTTTGGAATTGCCTTGCTTGCTACGCTACTCTGTTATTTACCACTTTTGTACGTGATGGTTCCGCTTCAGCTCATTTTACCCATATTGGCTTTCAATACGGAACTCAATGTCTCAGACATCATTAAAGCCGCCTTCAAATTGGGTAATAAGTACTGGGGAATCCTATTCGGTCTAATCATCGTCGCGGGGATATTGTCCTCCCTTGGAATGATCGCCTGTTATGTGGGATTAATCGCCACGGCTTTTTTCAGCCACATCGTAATGTATCATTTCTATAAGCATAGCGTTGGTTTTGAGGAAGTTACAGAAGATATTACGACTAATTTTTAACCGATAGATAATCACAGATTCTTTGATGATTCAACCCTAAATGGCGGGTTTAAAATCTGGGTATAAAAAAATTCACATACTTTTGTACTCCAAATTTAACCACCATGGCAAAGAACTTAGTGATCGTTGAGTCACCGGCAAAAGCCAAAACTATCGAGAAATTCCTGGGAAAGGATTTCAAGGTAACTTCTAGTTTTGGACATATAGCCGACCTACCTTCCAAGGAATTGGGAGTGGACGTTGAAGGCGATTTTACACCTAAATATATTATCTCCAGTGACAAGAAGAGCCTGGTCAAGGATCTCAAGATTCTGGCAAGCAAGGCCGAAACTGTTTGGTTGGCCAGTGATGAGGATCGTGAAGGAGAAGCAATCGCCTGGCATTTGGCTGAAGCCCTAGACCTGGACAAGGAGAAAACAAAGCGTATTGTTTTCCACGAGATCACCAAATCTGCTATTTTGAAAGCGATCGAAAACCCCAGGAACATCGATTACAATTTAGTAAACGCTCAACAGGCACGCCGCGTGCTGGACCGCCTGGTGGGATACGAATTGTCACCGGTACTTTGGAAAAAAGTCAAGGGCGGACTCTCTGCCGGTCGGGTACAATCTGTTGCCGTACGTTTGATCGTTGAGCGAGAGCGAGAGATAGAAAAGTTCAGTCCCGAGGCTTCTTATCGGGTAGATGCCGAATTCATTACATCTGAAGGGAGTAAGTTCAAAGCTAAATTGCCCAAGAATTTTAGTTCCGAAGAAGAAGCACGTGAATTTCTTCGGAAAAATATAGGCGCCAACTATAAAGTAGCCGACCTGGTCAAGAAACCAGCCAAAAAATCACCGGCCCCGCCATTTACCACTTCAACATTACAACAGGAGGCGTCTCGAAAGCTTTATTTCTCGGTGAGCAAGACCATGACCATTGCCCAACGCCTGTACGAAGCGGGTTTGATCACTTATATGAGAACAGACAGCGTGAACCTGTCGGAAGATGCCAGGAAATCGGCTAAGGCCGCAATTGGCGAGCTTTACGGGGACAATTACAGCCATCCAAGGAATTACAAGGGCAAATCGAAGGGTGCCCAGGAAGCACATGAGGCAATTCGGCCTACCGATCTGTCCAAGCAGTCTATTTCGGGTAACTCCGATCAGGAGCGGCTGTATCAATTGATCTGGAACCGTACCATTGCTTCACAAATGAGCGATGCCAAGCTGGAACGCACCAATGCAAAGATCGACATTCAGTCCAATGAAACTGTTGATCAACAATTCACTGCCAACGGTGAAATGATAAAATTTGAAGGATTTTTAAAAGTATACCTCGAAGGAACCGATTTTGACGAGGAAGAGCAAGACGGAATGTTACCCAACTTAAAGGTAAACGATCCTTTGGAAAGCCAATCTATCACAGCAACCCAGCGATTTACCAGACCGCCTTACCGCTTTACTGAAGCGGCCCTGGTCAAGCAGTTGGAAGAATTGGGTATAGGTAGACCCTCTACTTATGCTCCTACTATTTCTACCATCATGAACCGAAATTATGTGGAAAAAGGAACGGTAGAAGGGGAGGAACGCCACTACGTGCAGATGGTTTTAACGAATGATGAAGTACGGGAGAAAAAATTAAGCGAGACCGTAGGAAGTGATAAAGGCAAGCTGGTACCCACAGACATAGGAATGATCGTGAACGACTTCCTGGTCGACCATTTCAATGATATTCTGGATTACAATTTTACCGCTAAAGTGGAGGAGGACTTCGATGATATAGCAGAAGGGAAAGAGGAATGGACTTCCATGATGAAGGATTTTTATAAGAAATTCCATCCCAATGTGGAAGATGTGCAGGAAAATGCCGATCGTGAAAGTGGTGAGCGCATTCTGGGGGAAGACCCTGTATCCGGTAAACCGGTACTGGTGCGACTGGGCAAGTTTGGACCCATCGCTCAAATTGGGGCTCCGGAAGACGAGGAAAAGAAATTCGCAAGTTTACGTCCCGACCAGCAACTACACCTGGTAACTTTTGAGGAGGTCATGGACCTTTTCAAGCTTCCTAAAACACTGGGAATCTACGAAAGCGAAGAGGTTGAAGTGGCAAACGGACGATTTGGGCCGTATGTCCGTTTTGGTAAAAAGTTCATTTCATTACCCAAAGGCATGGATCCGCTGGATGTTACCATGGAAATCGCCAAAGACCTTATTGAAAAGAAGAAAAAGGCAGATGCACCTATATATATGTATGAGGAACTTCCCGTTCAGAAAGGAAAGGGAAGATTTGGTCCTTTTATAAAGTGGAACAACATGTTCATTAATGTGAACAAAAAGTACGATTTCGATGATCTTTCGGAAGAAGATATCATTCAGCTTATCGAGGCCAAGAAGCAAAAGGAGATCGACAAATTGATCAACGAATGGCCAGAAGAAGGAATTCGCCTGGAAAAAGCCCGTTGGGGTAGATTCAATCTCATCAAGGGAAAGAATAAGGTAGAACTGCCAAAAACCACCAAAGCCGATAAGATGACGCTGGAACAAGCACAGGAGCTATTGGAAAAGAAGGCACCCAAGAAGAAAACAAGAAAGAAAACAACCGCTAAGAAAAAATGATCGAATTCCTTGCCCCCGTATCCAAGTCGGTGATCGCCCACAGAGAAGTACTACCTCAGGGGGTATTGGGCAAATCCATCCTAATTCACAGCAAACAGGGAGATATTCCGGACCTGGAAGATGTTCGATTCGCTTTACTGGGAGTGAAGGAAAACCGGAATGATATTAATTATATGGGGACGGAGGTGAACTTCGACCAAATTAGAAAGTCGTTTTACGCACTCTATCCGGGGAATTGGCCACTGAAGATCGCCGACCTGGGAGATATAGCGAAGGGTGAGACGGTTGAAGATACTTATTTCGCGTTAAGAACGGTATGTGAAGCGTTGCTTCAGAAGAAAATCATTCCGCTGATATTAGGTGGTAGTCAGGATCTATTATTCCCACTTTACAGATCGTACGATAATATTGGTAAGATGGTTAACATCGTGAATGTAGATCATCGTTTCGACCTGGGGGATGCAGAGCTGCCCATCTCGAACAAATCGTATGTGGGTAAGATCATCGTCGAAAAGCCTTATAATCTATTTAATTACAGTGTACTGGGCTATCAGTCGTATTTCAATCCGCCGGAGGAGATCGGCTTGATGGAGAAATTATTCTTCGATGGCTATCGCTTGGGAAACGTAGTTGAGGATATCACGCTGGTTGAGCCTATCATGCGAGATGCAGATATAGTATCGATGGATGTTACGGCAATAAAAAGCGCCGAATTAAGTTATAAATATAATTCCAGTCCCAATGGCTTTGACAGCCGTGAGATATGTGCGATCGCAAGATATGCCGGAATTAGCAATAAGGTTACCTCTTTTGGTTTATTTGAGCTCGAAGATTATGCCCAGACCGAGAGCGCAGCGACACTGGCGGCTCAAATTGTCTGGTATTTCGTGGAAGGAGTGAATTTTAGGGTAGATGACGAGGATTTCAGCAATGAAAAACTATATACTACTTATAAGGTACCTGTAGACAACGAAATATTGATCTTTAAAAAGAGCAATAAAACAGGTCGATGGTGGATGGAATTGCCATTTATTTCAAATGTTAATAATAAATTAAAAAGACAAACGTTATTACCATGCACTTATGGCGAATATTTAGGTGCAACAAATCAGGAAATTCCTGAACGGTGGTTTAAAGCCCGCCGGAAAAACGAAGTATAATCAAACAAACCAAGAAATTGGGTTTTGAGGGTTTTTTTAAGAAAATGTTGTTTTTTTAAATATTTATAGATAGGTTTACCCCCTCAAAACTTATTAAATTTAACCTAAATACCTATGAAGAAGTTAATTGCATTTATTGCGATGGTAGCCTTTTTGTTTAGTTGTAACTCTGGTGACAGAGGGGAACTTGTTGGTGCAAAAGGGAAAAAATGGTATCCCGAAAAACCTTACGGTATGACGCTTGTTCCTGGTGGATCTTTCATCATGGGTAAGGCGGATGATGATTTTGTGGCAGTTAACGATGCCCCTACCAGAACCGTTACGGTGCGTTCCTTCTACATGGACGAAACCGAAATTACCAATTCCGAGTACAGACAATTTGTGGAATGGGTTCGTGACTCTACGGTCCGATTGCGATTGGCCATCCTAGCCGATGAAGTAGGTGCTACTCCAGGTGATGGAGGTATAGGTGAATTTGCTTTTGTGGATCAGGAGAACGAGGAAATGACTCCTTACGAACAATATATGTATGATAATTACTTCGGAATGGGAGACGACTTCTATGCCGGACGTAAGATCAACCATGATCCGGACATTATCTGGGACACCAGCGAATATCCGGACGAATACTATTCAGAAGTGATGGATAGTATGTATATCCCTTCGGAAGAGGCCTATAATGGTCAGCGAACCATCGATGTTGAGAAATTGGTATTTCAGTATACCTATATGGACATCCAGGAGGCTGCGAGAGCTAAAGGGAAAAGAAGAAAAGATTTCATTAGAAAAGATACCATTGCGATCTATCCGGACACTACCGTATGGATCAAAGATTTCAATTACTCTTACAACGAGCCTATGCACAATGACTATTTCTGGCATGAGGCTTATGGGGACTACCCGGTGGTAGGAGTAGATTGGAAGCAAGCGAAAGCGTTCTGTGCATGGAGAACCCTGTACAAGAACTCTTATCAAAAATCTAAGAACAGACAGCACGTGAATTCTTTCCGACTTCCTGGTGAAGCCGAGTGGGAATATGCAGCGCGTGGTGGTCTGGAAGGCGCGACGTTCCCATGGGGGGGGCCTTATGCGAAGAACGACCGAGGATGCTTTATGGCGAATTTTAAGCCGCTTCGGGGTGACTACGCAGCAGATCAAGCCTTATACACTGTAGAAGCAGATGCTTACGAACCCAACGATTATAACCTGTATAATATGGCTGGGAACGTAAGTGAGTGGGTTGCCTCATCATACGATCCGGCATCTTACGAATACTCTTCTACAATGAACCCTAATGTAAACGACAACGAGAACATGCGTAAAGTAGTACGCGGAGGTTCCTGGAAAGATGTCGCTTACTTCTTACAGGTGAGCACCCGTGATTATGAATACGCAGATTCTGCCAGAAGCTATATTGGCTTCAGAACAGTTCAAGATTACATGGGTACTGACGTAACTTTAAACAAAAACTTCGGAGACGCACGCTAGTCTTCCATAAGATATAAAGAACTCAATCTAAATCTTAACTTAACTTAATCTAAAAACTGTTGTATTATGGCACAATCAAAATCATCTAAGAAACTGTTTAACATGGCCTATGGCCTTGGAGCTTCTATTGTAATTTTAGGAGCATTATTTAAAATCCTTCACTGGGAGCTAGGACCCCTTAACGGTGGCCTTCTTTTGGCGATTGGTTTGATCACTGAAGCGATTATTTTCGCTATCTCGGCTTTCGAGCCGGTAGAAGACGACCTCGACTGGTCTTTGGTTTATCCAGAGCTAGCTGGTGGTAAAGGGAAAGAAAAAGAGCCACAAGATGCTCAAGGACTTCTTTCCAAGAAATTAGACGAAATGCTTGCAAGCGCTAAAATCGATTCCGAATTGATGTCCAGCCTTGGAGATAGCATTAGAAACTTCGAAGACGCAGCGAAAGGTATGGCCCCAACCGCCGAAGCTATGAGTTCAACGAAGAAATACAGTGAAGAAATGGCATTGGCTGCCGCTCAAATGGAGTCATTGAATAGTCTTTATAAAGTACAAGTAGAATCTACCAGCCGTCAGGCAGAGGTTAACGAGAGAGTTGTAGAGAATGCCGAGCAATTGAAAGCTCAAATGGAGCATTTGGCAACTAACCTTTCTTCCTTGAATGGAGTATATGGTGGAATGCTTTCAGCAATGAGTAGAAACTAAGATAGTTTTTCAACGATCTATTAATCTTTAAACAAAGAAACAGATGGCACAAGGAAAACTGTCGGCAAGGCAGAAGATGATTAACCTAATGTACCTGGTTTTTATCGCTATGCTTGCTTTAAATATGTCCAAGGAGGTATTATCTGCCTTCGGATTACTGGACAAGAAAATAACCGATGCGAATGTTGCTACTACAGAACGTAATGTTGCGTTCTTGGAAAACCTGGCAACAAAAGCGGCCGAACAACCAGAGCAGTACGCTGCTGTGAAAGCGAAAGCCGATCAAGTAACTGAAATTTCTTCTACACTCGATTCCTACTTATCCGATTTGAAATCGGAAATGATGGCTACAGTTAAGCCAGATGAGCAGGATGACTATGAAGTTCAGGATAAACCCGACTTCCTCGATAGAAGATTCTTTCAAGGTGATAAGCTAAAACCCGAAGGACAGCAATTTTTGGATGCGATCAATACATATCGCTCCGAAATGCTTGCCGTACTTTCAGACACCGCGCTGAGAAAAGTACAGGGAATCGAAGATATCAAGAAAACCATCGAGACGAACTTCTCTACCGCTCCGGTTGAAAACCGTAATGGTAAGAAGATCGACTGGTTGAACTACAACTACGAAGGATTTCCTTTGGTAGCTTCCAAGACCAAGCTTACTTCACTTCAAAATGATGTTAAGGTAACTAAGAACGAATTGCTATCGAAAATGCTAGCAGGACAGCAGGCAACTGCATTATCGTTCACTCAGTATAACACCCTTTTGGAAACAGCTAAATCTGCTTTCTATGCCGGTGAAAAATTCGACGGTGGAATTGTTTTGGGACGTAAAGACCCCAATACTAAACCAAACCGTGTAGAATTAACATTGGACGGAAGACCGTTGAGCGAAGACCAATACACCATTGAAAGTGGTAAGGTAAAGCTGAATATTAGCGCCGGAAGTGCCGGTGATCACAAAATTGAAGGAAACTTGATCTTCCTGCAAGACGGAGAAGAGGTTGAAATTCCGGTTAGCACTAGTTTTGCTACTATTACCAAGCCGAATTCAGCTGTGATCTCTGCAGACAAGATGAATGTGGTATATCGCGGGGTGGACAACCCCATGACGATCTCCATTCCTGGAATTCCCGATAACAAAGTATCTGCATCTGCCGCTGGTTTGAGCAAAAGCTCAGGTACCAAGTATATCATGAGACCAGGTCAGGGACGTGCTGTGAGCATCAATGCCAGAGGAACATTACCCGATGGTACCGGTGTGAACACCACCACCGAATTCCGAATCAAAGATATTCCTCGTCCTACGGGAACTATTCGTGGAGAGGACGGAGCTGGAGGTTGTGTACGTATGCAACGTCAAGGTCTAGAGATCTCGAGTGTAGGTGCTTCATTGCCCGACTTCGATTTCGATATCAACCTGCGTGTAACCGGATTTAGTTTTAAGGTTTCCGGACAGCCAACCGTAAAGGTGAGTGGCACCAAGTTGAATACTCAAGCCAAAGCAGCTCTTAGAAGAGCCAAGCGTGGTGAGACCGTTCAAATCTTTGATATTAATGCGAACATTGCCAATAACTCAGGATATAAATTGAAAAAGATATCTCCTGTGTGTATTGAGCTTACAAACTAAAAGTAAAAACATCGATTTATGAATTTGAGAAATGTTGTTTTATGTGGAATTGGCCTCTTGATGAGCGTTGGCGCATTTGCGCAAATTAACATCCTGAATGCCAAGACTCCCGATGAGATAGGTAAAAAGACCGAAGCTCAGATCGCTTACGACAACGACGAACCGTTACCATACGGTTACGTAGACGAGCGTGATGTCTTGTGGTCCAAAACCACCTGGGAGATCATCGACCTCGACGAGCGAGTGAACTTTCCGTTGTACTATCCCATCGATACCAACAACATTGGTGCTGAAAGAAGATCACTTTATGATGTATTGGTACGAGGAATAAAGAAAGGCGACATCGAGCATGTTTATGCCGACTCTTATTTCACGGAAAAAAGAACGCTGAAGGATATAGAAGCCTCCCTGGTTTACAGTGACACTACCGACCTCGGTATTGAACAGTACAACGCCGAAGGTTTCGTAGACCCTGAATATATACGTAAATTCACACTGGATGCCGGAGATGTGGAAGAGTGGAGAGTGCGCGGATATTGGTATCTTGATAAGCGTCAAGGCGAACTGAGATACCGTATGTTAGGATTGTGCCCCGTTGCAAACGAAGCTCGATCCAAGGCGTTCGAAGACGATGGAGTCGATGCCAAGGTAGAATTGTTCTGGGTATGGTTCCCTGGTGCGAGAAAGATCTTGCATGAATCCAAAGCCTTTAACCGTAAGAACACTTCCATGCCTATCACGTATGATCACCTGTTAAACTCCCGCCGTTTTCACGGAGTGGTTTATAAGGAGGACAACGTACAAGGTGACCGCGGTGTAGCCGAATACATCAACGACAATGCATTGATGCAGTTGTTGGAGTCTGACCGTATACGTGAAGTGATCCGAAATATCGAGATCGATCTTTGGAACTACTAATAGTTTTCGAATAAAAGATAAAACCCTCCATGGCATTTGCTATGGAGGGTTTTTCATTGAAAGAACCTGTACCTTTGTCCCGTGAAAAAGGTAGATTACATCCTTGTGGGTCTGGGCATTGCAGGGCTTTGTATGGCAGAGCGAATACAGGCCGCCGGGAAAAGCTTTGTTATTTTCGACAGTGGTCCGGGAACCGCTACCAGGATTGCCGGCGGGGTGATAAATCCTGTGGTGCTCAAACGGTTTACGCCGGTATGGCGGGCAGCCGACTTTCTTACAGAAGCCGAACCTTTTTATGAAGAGCTTGCAACTCGATTGAAGACGAGTTTCTTTCGTTCGGTATCTCTGCATCGAATTTTCAACAACCCACAGGAACAGAATAATTGGATCGCAGCCAGCGACCGTAAGGATCTCAATGCCTTTCTCTCTTCGGAAGTCGAAACCAACGAGAATTCCGCCTTGGTCATGCCATTTGGTTATGGTTTGGTAAAACAAGCCTTTCAGTTAGACACAGAACTTCTGCTGGCGTCCTTCAAACAAGAACTGCACGACACCAATCGATTGATCGAGGAGTTATTTGACTATGAACTACTGAAAACAGAAGAAGGATCTTTTCGGTACAAAAACTACAACGCAACCAAAATCGTGTTCACCGAAGGAACTGCAGTTCGAAATAACCCCTATTTTACCCTCGATTGTCTCATTCCGAAGAAAGGGGAGTACATTACCATAAAAGCCTCGCAATTGGGCTTAAAATCTGTTCTAAAGGGCCCATTCTTCATTATTCCACTGGGAAATGATCTTTACAAGGTGGGTGCCACCTTCGCTCATGGAGATCATAGCCCTAAAGTTACCAATGCCGGCAAGCAGCAACTCATCAAGGCGCTACATAAGATTGTGCAATGTCCGTTCGAAGTGGTGGATAGCAGTGTGGGCTTCCGACCAACTGTGGTAGATCGAAGGCCGCTGCTGGGATCGATCCAAAATAAGCGCATACTCTTTTTCAATGGCCTGGGCACTCGAGGCTTGCTCATGGCCCCTTTACTTTCAGATATGTTATTTCAATACAGCGAACAAGACGTTCCCGTTCCAAAGGATTTAGACGTAGCACGATTTTCAAGAACTTCGGCTTAGCTTATACTTTCGAGGGGTCGAACTTGAAGAAAAAGTTGATCCAGATATTCCTAGATAACCGAAGGATCACGGGTAATAAGACCACCAGGGTCGTCACAATTGTCAATAGGATCTCGAATCGCTCCAGTTTAAAAACTAAAAAGCCAACTAAGAAGACAGCAATTGCAAAGGCTACCCCTACACCATAGCTCACGTACATGGCCCCGTAAAAGAAGGAAGGTTCAATTTTGAACTTGGTGTTGCAATGAGGACAATGCTCATTCATTTTTAACGTTTCAGTAGGACGGTAAAGGCCAGAGCTCTCATACATCTTTCCACTATGGCAAACCGGGCATGTGCCAGTAAATACGCTGTAGACCTTATGACCTTTTAAGAATTGCATGGGCGGTTTTTTTTGTGCGTCAAAATTAATCATCTTTGCAGAAATTAAGTGTTAGAAAGATGCTAAACATCCATGATCTATCCATTTCTTTTCAAGGCGAAGCTTTGTTTGAGGGGATCACTTTTATGCTCACACCGGGCACGAGAGTTGGACTGGTTGGGAAAAACGGGGCCGGAAAGTCGACACTACTCAGGATTATTTCCGGCGAACAGGAATACGACCGCGGGTCTATTGCAACCGATAAGGAGATCTCTATTGGCTTTCTAAAACAGGACATCGATTTTACCAAAGGACGCACCGTGCTGGAGGAGGCTTATGAAGCTTTTTCCGAATTAAAAAAATTGGAAGCGCAATTGGAGGACATCAACGAACAACTTGCCAATCGTACCGATTATGAAAGTGAGGTCTATCACCAATTGATGGTAGATCTTAACGAGGTTCAGCATCGCTATGAGATCCATGGGGGTTATAATTACCAGGGGGAGACCGAACGAATTTTGCAGGGCCTTGGATTTCAGCGTTCCGAATTTAACAAGGTGACCGAAACGTTTTCCGGTGGTTGGCGCATGCGAATCGAATTGGCCAAATTATTACTTCAGAATAATGACATCTTATTACTCGATGAGCCCACGAATCACCTGGATATAGAGTCTATATTGTGGTTGGAGGACTTCTTGAAAAATTACCCTGGAGCTGTGATGCTTGTCTCTCACGACAAAATGTTCCTGGACAACGTTACCAATCGTACCATCGAAATATCCCTGGGGAAGATTTACGATTACCCAAAGCCTTATTCTCAGTACCTGAAATTGCGCGCCGAGTTGAGGGAGCAGCAACTGGCCACTCAAAAGAATCAACAGAAACAGATAGAACATACCGAAAAGCTCATTGAGAAATTCCGAGCCAAGGCCACCAAGGCTAGTATGGCACAATCGCTTATTAAAAAGCTGGATAAGATAGAGCGGGTAGAGGTAGATGAAGACGATAATGCCGTGATGAGTTTGCGATTTCCTGTTTCGGTCACTCCGGGAAAAGTGGTGATCATGGCCGAAAATGCTTCGAAGAGTTATGGCGAAAAGGAAGTCCTTAAGGATGTGAACTTGAGGATAGATCGAGATAGTAAGATAGCATTTGTTGGACAAAACGGACAAGGGAAATCGACCCTGGCCAGGATGATCGTTCAGGAAATTGAATATGGAGGAAAGATCGAGTTGGGGCATAATGTTGAAATAGGTTACTTCGCCCAAAACCAGGCCGACTACCTGGATGGAGATAAGACGGTGGAAGAAACCATGATCGACGCAGCCAATGAAAAGAATCGACCTCGCGTTCGGGATATTTTGGGGGCATTTCTGTTCAGAGGAGAAGAGGTAGATAAATACGTTCGTGTACTTTCCGGAGGAGAGAGAAACAGACTAGCCCTTGCCAAGCTATTGCTTCAACCCTTCAATGTCTTGGTGATGGATGAACCCACCAACCACTTGGATATTAAATCGAAGAATGTCTTAAAAGAAGCCTTGAATAATTTCCAGGGTACGTTGATCCTCGTGTCCCACGACAGGGATTTCCTGCAGGGTCTAAGCAATAAGGTGTACGAATTCAAAGACAAGCATATCAAAGAATACCTGGGTGATATCGATTACTTCCTTGAGCAACGTAATCTTCAAAATCTTAGAGAGGCAGAAAGGCGAACAAAGGCGGAGAAAGAGAAAACAATTGTTGTTTCCTCGGGAAAGAAATCATACGAAGAACAGAAAAAAGTTAAATCCCTTCAGAATAAATTAAGCAAAGTAGAAAGTGCCATTGGCAAACTTGAGAAGGAGATCAAGGAGATCGATGTCGAATTGGCCATAAATTATGAGGTAACCATCGCTAACCCCGACTTTTTTGATTCTTACCAACGTAAGAAAGAAAAATTGGAGGAGCTCATGGGTCAGTGGGAAGTGATCACCGCTGAGATCGAAGCCAACGAATGATTTTATGAGTTCTTTAACTGCATGGCATATCTTAGCTTTATAGCTTTGCCCCAATTGAGATCACAACCATCTCATAAAAACCATCCATATGCGAAAAATAATCCTGTCCGTTTTAGGATTGGTGATCATCCTTCTTTCGGTGTTCCTGGCGAACAAGATCATAGAAAGTAATACAAGGAAAAGACCGGTACCCAATAAAGTGGTAAAAACGGTTTTTGTCGATACGGTCTCCAATGGCACGGTCCCCATTAACATCAAGGCCAGTGGCAGCCTCACAGCTAAACGTCGCCTGGAACTCTATACCGAAGTCCAGGGGATACTACTGGGTGGCAAAAAATTGTTTAAACCGGGACAGACCTATCGGCGAGGTGAGCTTTTATTGCGATTGGACGCCTCAGAATTTTATGCGTCGGTGCAATCCCAACGAAGTAATCTGTATAATCAAATCGCCGCAATTATGCCCGATATACGATTGGATTACCCGGAGTCTTTCGACAAATGGCAAAACTATCTTACGGCCTTCGACATAAATAAAAGTCTGGCTCCCTTACCCGAGTTTTCGTCGGATAAAGAACGTTATTTCATCAATGGCCGGAACATCACCACGAGTTATTACACCATAAAAAATTTGGAACAACGATTGTCCAAATTTTCAATCACCGCTCCTTTCGACGGCATTCTAACCGAAGCATTGGTCACAGAAGGAACCTTGGTTCGATCCGGGCAGAAACTGGGAGAATACATCGATACCGGGGTATATGAACTTCCGGTGGCGGTAAATAAAAGCTATGCAGATATGCTGGCTATTGGAAAAAAAGTGACGATCAGGTCATTGGATGATGCAAGGGAGTATGAAGGTGTGGTGAGCCGGATCAACGGGAATGTTGATGTGAGTTCACAGACCATCGATGCTTTTATCGAGGTAAAGGACGAAAATTTACGCGAAGGCGTTTATTTGGAGGCAAATCTTGAAGCCAGGGAGGAAACTAATGCCTATGTGCTTTCTCGTGCTTTGCTTCAGTCTGAGACTGAGATTTTTTCGGTTCGCGATACGATCCTGGAACTTATCAATGTTCGCCCTATTTATTTCACCGATAAGACGGTGGTTGTAAAAGGTATTCCGGATGGCAGTATCATTTTAAAAAGGCCGGTCCCTGGGGCTTACGAAGGCATGTTGGTGAAAATTTTTGAAGAATCTGCCAATTCCTCAGACAAGGAAACAGCTCAATCCTCACAATAAGATGCGAAAGCTAATAGCTTACTTTATAAAATATCATGTGGCGGTCAACGTCCTTGTTCTTGCCTTTTTCATCTTTGGAATTGCAGGTGCAATGTCGTTGAAATCCTCTTTCTTTCCTCTAGTTGATTCCAAAAACATATCCATCAACATAACCTATCCTGGTGCTTCACCACAAGAAGTGGAAGAAGGGATTGTATTGAAGATAGAAGACAATTTGAAAGGACTCAAAGGGGTAGATCGGGTTACTTCGGTGTCGCGTGAAAACAGCGGAACCATCGATGTCGAGATCGAAAAAGGAGAAGACATTGATTTCATGTTGCTTGAAGTTAAGAATGCGGTTGATCGTGTTCCGTCTTTCCCAACTGGGATGGAACCCTTGGTTGTTGCCAAACGAGAGTCGATTAGACAAACGATCGATTTTGCCGTAAGCGGCAAGGCCATACCACTTGCAACACTGAAGCAGATCGCCAGGCAAATAGAAAATGATCTTCGTGGGATACAGGGAATTTCACAGGTAAGTATAAGCGGGTACCCCGAAGAGGAGATTGAAATAGCGGTTAACGAGAACAGTTTGCTGGCATATAATCTCACTTTTAATGAAGTGGCCCAGGCTGTGAGCCGGAGTAATATTCTCACCACCGGGGGAACTGTAAAAACAGAGGCAGAAGAATACCTAATTCGTGCGAACAACCGCTCTTACTACGGAATGGAATTGTCCAACCTTATTGTTCGTGCCAGTGATCAAGGACAAACAATTCGCTTGAAAGACGTCGCTGTTATCCGGGATCGTTTCTCTGAAACACCCAATGCCACGTATTTTGATGGTCAATTAAGCGTTAATGTAGCGATCACAAGTACCAACACCGAAGATCTTATTTCTTCGGCCGAATCGGTAAAGCGATACATAGAAGAATTCAATCAGAAATACAATAATGTAAAGCTGGACGTGGTGAGTGATTCATCTGTTACGTTAACTCAGCGAACGCAATTACTGGCAGAAAATGCCCTGGCAGGGATTTTCCTGGTGCTAATTTTTCTGTCGCTCTTTCTCAATACCAGACTCGCATTTTGGGTAGCTTTTGGGCTACCAGTGGCTTTTTTGGGGATGTTTATCTTCGCGCCCTATTTCAATGTAACCATCAATGTTCTTTCGTTGTTCGGGATGATCATTGTGATAGGAATACTGGTTGACGACGGAATCGTGATCGCCGAGAATATTTATCAGCATTACGAAAAAGGTAAAGCTCCTATTCAGGCAGCGATCGATGGAACCATGGAAGTATTGCCCGCAATTGTCTCTGCCATTATCACCACTGTGATCGCTTTTGGGATATTTTTATTTCTCGATGGCCGGATTGGGGACTTTTTTGGGGAAGTATCGATTATCGTGATTTTAACCCTGGTGGTCTCGCTGGTAGAAGCACTCATTATTCTTCCGGCTCACCTTGCTCATTCCAAGGCACTTCGCAAGCAAGAGAAGCCAAAAACTAAACTCGCTATTCTCTTCAGCAAATTACGATACATCAATACATTTGGAGACAGGATCATGAATTGGATGCGGGATCGTTTATATACACCTACTTTGCAATTTGCCCTTAAATACAAACTACTCGCTTTTTCATTTTTTGTGATGGCACTGGTTTTGACCTTCGGAAGTGTAGGTGGTGGGATCATTCGCTCTGCTTTCTTCCCTCAGATCGCAAGTGACCGGGTCTCGGTAAACCTATCCATGCCTAACGGAACCAATGAAATGGTAACAGACAGCATCATTAGCATAATCGAAGATAAAGCCCGGGAAG
Organism: Flavobacteriaceae bacterium; assembly: GCA_013043825.1. Lineage (GTDB taxonomy): Bacteria > Bacteroidota > Bacteroidia > Flavobacteriales > Flavobacteriaceae > Aureisphaera. The sequence goes on along the minus strand of JABDNM010000188.1, from coordinate 8,607 downwards.
TGAATCGGGAACTCACGGCCGAATATCTTTCAGGAACCGACAAAGTGTTGATGGAAAATATTATAAAGAATGTTGGACCCGGGGCCTCCAATGCATCGCTTACAATCAATCTTTTACCCGGAGAAGAACGGCCGGACAACATTAGCAGCGAGTTGGTAACCAGTGAATTAAGAGATAAGGTAGGGCCTGTCTTTGGAGCTGAAAGTTTGGTATTTGGAAGTGGCGGAAATTTTGGAGGACGCCCCGTTTCAGTGTCCTTGTTAGGCAATAATATTTCCGAATTGAAAGCTGTAAAATCCGAATTGAAAAAAGAGCTCGAGAGCAACCCTTTGCTGAAGGATGTAACAGACAACGATCCGGCAGGAATAAAAGAGATTAGACTGGAATTAAAGGAGAACGCGTATTTATTAGGCCTCAATTTGAGAGACGTAATGGCTGAAGTGCGTGCTGGCTTTTTCGGCACACAGGCGCAGCGATTTCAGCGCGGACAGGATGAGATTAGGGTATGGGTTCGCTACGACCGGGATAATAGATCCTCGATCACCGATCTTGATAATATGCGAATCAATACGCCAACGGGAGCGAGGGTCCCGTTAAAGGAGATCGCCACCTATTCGATTGAGCGGGGTGATGTAGCCATCAACCATTTGGATGGTCGAAGGGAAATTCAAATTTCCGCAGATCTAAAGAATCCTGCTACTACGAGTTCGACCGATATTATGACAGATATCCGAACGGTTGTCATGCCCGAGATCATGTCCAAGTATCCCACAGTGACCGCAAGCTATGAAGGACAAAACAGGGAAGCTAACAAGCTAACGGCCTCCCTAAGACCGGTTGGACTGGCTGCATTGCTGCTTATTTACATAACAATAGCCTTTACCTTCCGGAGTTACAGCCAGCCCCTATTGCTCATTCTGCTTGTACCCTTTAGTCTTACGGCAGTGGCCTGGGGGCATTGGATCCATGGTTTTCCTATCAACATACTTTCCATGTTGGGAATTATTGCGCTCATCGGTATTATGGTGAATGACGGATTGGTACTAATTGGGAAATTCAATATAAATCTGAGGCAAGGGATGTCCTTTGATAAGGCGATTAGTGAAGCAGGACGATCTCGATTCCGGGCGATATTTTTAACGTCGCTCACTACCATTGCGGGACTTACGCCATTGATCTTTGAAAAAAGCAGGCAGGCACAATTTCTAAAACCTATGGCTATCTCCATTGCTTATGGTATCGGTTTTGCCACCCTTCTAACCCTGATCATGCTACCTATATTCCTGGCCGCAAGCAATAAGTTCAAGGTAGGAACCAAATGGCTGGCTACAGGTAAGAAGGTTTCCAAGGAAGAAGTTGAGAGAGCGATCAAGGAACAAAAGGAAGAACGCGAATATGGATCGGTACCCGCGGCCATGAACGTTCCCAACGCTGAAGCAAAACCATTATGAGAACAAAGAGATTACTGATACGATTGTTTTTCTTGGCGTTTTTCTGGCTATTTATTAGTTCAGACAACTCAATGGCACAGGAGATTGAGTTACGACCGGTACTCTCCAGGGAGCAGGCGGTAAAGGAGATGCTAGAGAACAATTTTGGCATCCAGTTGGCAAACAATGTAGTTGGTATTGCCGAAAACAATAAAAACATATTAAACTCAGGCTATTTGCCGTCCTTATCGGGATTAGCCGGAGCGAGCTATGATCTCTCAGACTCTAGGACCAATTTTAACGGTGCGCTCGACTCTGAAGGAAATGAACGACCCGATAACATCATCAATGATGCAGAGACAAATCGATACAATGCATCTGTTAACCTGGATTACACGCTCTTCGACGGACTGGGTCGCTATTACGATTTCAAATCGTTGAAAGAGCAGTACAACCTTTCGGTGCTGGAAGCCAGGGAAACCATTGAATTAACGACAATTCAGCTTTTTTCGGTGTATTATGAACTGGCTCGCATCACCGAAAATGTATCCGTCCTCGAGGAAGCGTTGAAAATCTCGAAGGATCGGGAACTGCGAACTAGCTACCGCTTCGATTATGGTCAGGTGAACAAACTGGAGGTGCTCAACGCCCAGGTAGATGTTACTACCGACAGCATCAACCTTCTCAATGCCCGTCAGCAATTACAAAATGTTCAACGAGATTTGAACCTGGTGTTGAATCGGGATTTGGAGACCACTGTCAGGGTAGATACAACTGTCGTGTTTATCAGCGAACTCCAATTGAATGATTTCATGGCTACTGTGGAGGACAATAACGTGGATCTCATTCAGAACGAACGCAGCATCCTGGTTCAGGACTATGCGGTAAAAAGCGCAAGATCGCTGATGCTACCCTCCATTGGTTTGAGCGGATCCTATGGATGGAACTTGTCGAATAATCCGGCCAGTGCTTTCTTTCCCGGTACTACCAACAATAGTACTTCGCTGAATATGGGAGTCAACTTAAGGTGGAATCTCTTTGACGGGGGTCAATCGATCACGGCTGTGAAAAATGCACGAATTTTAAGAGACAACGAAGCTATCGTTCGTGAGCAATTACGGCAACAAGTATTCAGGGATTTGGCCAATGCCCGGGGAGACTATGATAATGCGTTATACATTTATCGTTTGCAGGAACAAAATGTGCTCACCAACGAGGATAACTTCAGAAGGTCTCAGGAACGATTAAACCTAGGGCAGATAACGAGTGTTGAGTTTCGACAGGCACAATTGAATTTATTGAATGCTGAAACCAACAAGAATGCTGCGAAATATACCGCCAAACTTGCTGAAGCACGTCTTTTGCAACTTACAGGTCAATTGCTGAATGTATTATTCTAAGTAAATGATTCTTGAACATCAGTTTCAATGCCCTTACTGCTGGGAGTCGATTTCCATGCTTTTGGATCCGTCAATTTCCAGTACCTATGTGGAAGATTGTGAGGTTTGTTGTAATCCAATACAAGTACATACCGAATTCATTGAGAGAGAATTGAATAGCTTCAGAGCTGAAAGCATAGAACAGTAAAAATTAATATATTTGGTTCGCCAAACCAAACTTACCAATGTTCCTGAATTTCAGCTTTTCCAATGATGCTGTAGGATATATTGTGGATGGAGTCATGGATACTCCTGCCATCGAATATCTTCGGGACGAACTTCTGAAAAAATTTGAAGAGCACAAGAAGATAAGCCTCTACCTTGAGGACTCTGGAATTGACCGATTCAACTTGAATTCGGTCGTAACAACTACCTTGTTTCCGCATAAACATAGAAATCGCTTTCACCGGGTAGCCATGGTCACCGACCGCAAATGGATTCATTTATTGGCACGATTAAACGGTATATTCTTATCTGCTGAAGTAAAGAATTTTACTACCGAAAACAGACTGAAAGCCATTGCCTGGATCGAAGAAAGGGACTGATCATAGCCAAAACAGGTATGTTTTTCGATGAAATCCGGTCATAATTCGCTGTCTTGCGCGGGTGAATTTGGCCTTGGAATGGTATGTACCGTAACTTAGCAAAACACTAAAGAACGAAATTATGTTTTCAGATTTTAGTTTTGCTCAGGACACGGTTGGATTCATCATCGAAGGTAAGATGGATCGAGCTGCGATGGATAGGTTGATCGCTATGATCCTTGAAAAACTGGAGCAGCATGATTACATTAACTTGTACCTGGAAGATGCTTCAGTACAGCAATTTACTTTTGATGCCATTAATACGGCATTTTGGTTCCCACATAAATACAAGGATCGTTTGAGAAAAGTGGCTTTGGTCACCGATCGTAAATGGATCCATGCCTTGGGAGGCCTAAACAATATGTTTCTTTCTACCGCTATCAAGAACTTTCCAACCCAGGAGCGGATGGATGCCATGTGCTGGATCGCCAAGCGTTCCTGAGCCCCTTCACGAAAAAATTATAAGTTTTCTACTTGTTGGAAATAAAAGACTATCGTATCTTTGCCATCCACATCGCGGGATAGAGCAGTAGGTAGCTCGTCGGGCTCATAACCCGAAGGTCGCTGGTTCGAGTCCAGCTCCCGCTACTAGAAATGACTCCTCAGTAATATGAGGAGTTTTTTTATGGATGAATTTGTAGTTTACGTTATGCGTTCAGAAGTTAGCGGCAAGAGGTATGTTGGCTATACGGGTAATTTAATAGCCAGGATTAGAAGCCACAATCAATTGTCTTCAAAAGGATGGACGATCAATCACAGACCCTGGCACGTGATCTACGTTGAATTTTTCACCAGTAAACAGCGGGCGATGACCAGGGAGCGATATTTCAAGACAGGAGTGGGTAGGGAATATCTTGATGAAATGGATTACAACAATGGTTGAAGGGCTCTTATCCGCCACGGCGGACGCTGGTTCGAGTCCAGCTCCCGCTACTAGAAATGACTCCTCAGTAATATGAGGAGTTTTTTTATGGATGAATTTGTAGTTTATGTAATGCGGTCGGTGGTCGTGAGCAAAAGATATGTGGGGTATAGCATTATTTTCTCCGGGCCTTGAATAGTGACCATTTCGGATAAATTTAAATCTGCTATTTATCGGTTTTCTTTAAATACATTTCAGGTTCATCAACATTCGTTAGTCTGTTGTCTCGCATCTCATAGACCTCTTTGATCGTCCCTAGCTTTCCCTCAACTTCAATGGTAACCCCATTTGCAGTTGCAGTCCAAGAACCAGATCGTTTGTCTTCCACTTTAACTGCCCCGTCAGCTCCATGGCGCAGGTATAACCAGCTCGCCCGGCCATTTTTATAGAGCGTATACATTTGCGCGATCTCCAGCGTGAATTTCCCTTTTTCTTCGATGGTGTAACTGCCAGCGAAATCGATCGAAGTCCCGGTTTCGATCCTGGGGGAGTCCACTGGTTCTTGTTCGGCGTCAATTTCAGTGGAAATTGGCTCAGGGTCCTTTTTTTCTGAACGACAGCTCCCAAGTATTGTCAACATGGAAATAGCTATTAAAAGTAGTATTCTAAAAAACATATCCAATTTATTTGTCATTTGTTACAGCGAAAATTGCAGCGCCAATGATCCCGGCGTTATTACGAAATTTTGCCAATTTAATAGGAGTCTTGCTGGTTAGGTATTTTCCGAATTCTTCATATCTCTTACTAATCCCTCCACCAAGAATATAGTGGTCCGGAGAACAGACACGATCGATATGGTTTAAAAAGAAGTCGAATCGCTTTGCCCATTCCTTCATGGACAGTTCTTCTTTCTTCCGGGCCGAATCTGCTGCATAAAATTCGATGGGTAGACCGTTGGTATGGAATATCCGCCCAAGTTCAAAATTTGGAACCAATACGGAATTATAAAATAAACCACTACCCAAGCCTGTACCAATGGTAACCATGATCACTTTGCGCTTCAATCCTTTACCCACTCCCAAAATCATTTCTGCCACACCGGCTAGATCCGCGTCATTTGCCACATGAAAAGTGGTTCCAGGACAGTTGGCTTCAAATAACGCATCGATTTGAACTCCCTTCCATTTTTTATCTAGGTTTCCTATTTCCTTGCATTTCCCATTTAACACCACTGTAGGAAAACTACAACCAACCACACCCTTCCATTCAAACCAATCCACCATTTCACGGATCGTTTTCGCAACGGCCTTGGGGGTTGAAGGTTTAGGTGTTGGTATGCGATGCCTCTCAGACAGCAGCTCTCCCGTTTCTGTATCTACAATGGCTCCCTTGATCCCAGAGCCACCTACGTCTATTCCCAATTGTTTCATGAATTATGTAAAATTAAAACTTTTTTCTTCTCCGTTTTCTGAATATCGAATCGTAAATAAATGGGTTTTTAGATTAGCCTCCAAATGTGCGAAGTCGCTCTCGTTTGTCCAAAGGATATCAATTCTTTCTTCGGAAGTTTCACGGAAAGTCACATCTCCGGAAAAGGCATTGGAAGTATTTCGCAGTCGGATCATTTCCAGCTGTTGTAATACTACTTGCTTTTTCAAGCCCGCTTCGATGCTGGCTACGTTAAGGGCGGTTCTGTTAATTTCTTTGTGTCCCCCGGAACCGGCTCGATTTGCTGCTTCGTAATCATTAGTGCCGGCGAAAAGGTCCAGGTACCATACCTGGGGAATTCCCGGCATAAAAAGTTGAATAGCCCGGGCAAGCAAGAGTTTTTGTTCATTTTCACCCAGGGCACTGAAATAAGTCGCATTTACCTGGTAATAGGAGATCTTGTTTCCATCTGCATCGTAGATATTTTTCACCCTTCCGCCACGATCCAGAATGAGCTCCATGATCTCTTCGATCTCTTTATCGTCCAGCAAACCTCTTCTGTAAACCCCTTCATGTTCTTTTCCTTTTAGATCCAGGACCGGAATCCCATCGTGACAACCCAGCATATTGACTGTTTTGTAGCCTTTGGAAATAACTTCCTTTCCCCAGGCGATCAAAGCTTTCCCTGTTCCTTTCTCCAGGGCATGGATGGTTAGGCCGGGAAGAAAAAAATCGTAGATACAATAACCTTCATTAGCTACTTCATCGTGCAGGTGTAAGCCATATTCTGCATGAATTTCCGGCAGCAATAATAAGTCGTGCTTCTTTGCAATTGTATTGATCTTCGCCAAATACTCCCAAGTACCGGGTTTATTAAAAAAGTTGGATGCTCCAATTTCCTTGTGTAAATAAGCAAAGGCATCCAATCGTAAGATCTTGCAGCCATAGTTTGAAACCTTAGCAAGCACTTCTTCATAAAACTGCCAAACAAGCGGAGATTTTGCGTTAACGTCCATCTGTCCCAGGTAACTACGATTTTCATGTACGACTTGTAATACTTCCTCCTTAAAATGTGAAAACGACTTAAGATCCAACTGCTGAAGGTCCGTGCCCGCATCGATCGCCAAGTTGACTAGCTCACAAATCTGTCGGGTGTCTTCCAAACTTAAATTCGAGAGAGCGTCGAGGTCTGAAGGATTAATTCGCTGATAGGAGACTTTTTGATAAAAGGTATTCCAGTAAGGGCGTTCACTTCCGTCGGGAAATAGGATCTTCAATACCGGAAGCCCTGGTTTTCTCATAAATAACCGGTCCAGCAACTCCTTGTTCGGAACTACAACGCCCTCCTCGTTCATTGTTCCATGTCCTTCCCAGAATTGGTTCCAGTCAATAAAAAAATCCCGGAATTTGGATTTGTCCCCATATTTTATGAGATCCTTGAATTGGGGAGAGGCAACAGACAGATGATTGAGTACGATATCGAATTTTAGCAGAATATTCAATTCATTCAGGGCATCAAGGTCTTCTTCGGAAACCAATTCATCATTGAGGTTGTAATCGATGATCGAAAAACCCCGGTCAAGGTCGCTGTTAAAAAATGTAGGAAGCAAATAAAACAAGGAAAAGACATTCTTGAATTCCGGGCGTTTCAGCATATCGACCAGATCGCTTAGCTTGTTGCCAATACTATCTGGATAAGCATTAAGCATGACTTTATTGGAAATTGCGGAATTATTTTGGGGTTTACTGGTGGTGGGTGTCATAGACTTAAGCCTAAATCTGCTTCGGCCAAAGATAATAGAATCCACCAAATCGCATCGATTCGAATCTTGATTATTCGTATTTTAGGAGAAGCAATTGGGTTATGGAATATTTTGTTGAGCAGCATTCGGTAGTGAAAAAGATCTGGGGTAAAAGTGACACGGTGTTGTTCATTTTCGCAGGTGCTGCTGCCGAGTTTGCGCTGAATAAGGCTGTGGATTGGCTCTACTTCACCGGAAAGCTCCCGAAAGATCCGTTGGGAAGGCTGTTTTCTACCGTTCGTTACGCTAAAATGATCGTGTTTGCTCCGAAGCAGGAGGCGCATCGTGCTATTGAAAACATGAGAAAAATACATACTGCGGTGGAGCAGAAGCGCGGGGCTACCATTCCCGATTGGGCCTATCGGGATGTCCTATTCATGTTGATCTATTACTCCATTGCCGCATATGAGCTACTAGAAAGAAAGCTAAATGAGAAAGAGAAAGAAGAAGTATACAACGTTTTTTACCGTGTAGGCAAGGGGATGGGGCTGAAGGACTTACCCCAAAATTATTTGGCCTGGCTACCGGCACGAAAAGCTCATTTGGTGAATGATCTCGAAAAAAGCGATCTTACCACAGATCTGTTCAAACAGTATAAAAAGCATCTGGGTCCCGGGCGATACAAGATGTTACTGGAAGCACAGAAATTAGTCGTACCATGTGAAGTGAAGGAAATGTTACACTATAAGCGATATTCATGGTTAAAACCAGTGGTGCCATTGTATAAACTCAGTAGATGGGTCAAGTTGGACCGGTTGATTAAATCCATCTTGTTGCCCGCACAATATAAAACTCAGATCAACCAATTGGATGTTTATACGGCCTGACCTTATTTTGAAGTTATCCATATAACTAGTGGCGTTCCAAAACTTTCGAATTTGGTTTGAATAGACTAATTCACACTTAACGACATTCTAGCTTATGTCTCTTTTCATTTGAATTCAGACACCTTTATTTTCGGAATATTTTTCAATTCCTCCTCAAACGGGGATTCATTTCTTAGGAAATCATTGAAATAACTTAAAACAATTCGACGAGTAATCTTCAAGCCATCTGCAGGAT
>JABDNM010000186.1 GCA_013043825.1 Flavobacteriaceae bacterium | reverse complement strand
TGATGCGAGCCACCTCACCTACCTCTTCGGTTAGTTGTGCCATGTTGGTCAATTCGTCGAAGTAACGAACTCCGTGCTGTTTGATCCACTGATCTACATCCTTTTGGGCGTTTTGAAGATTCATATTTTCAGTATAAAAGTCTAAATTAAATAACTATTCGCGGGTTTTCGAATCAATGACAATTGTCACCGGTCCGTCGTTCACCAAAGAAACATTCATCATGGCACCAAATTCTCCAGTTTGCACTTCTTTGCCCAGTTCTTTTTCCATTTGATGCACAAATTCCTTGTACAATGGTATGGCTACCTCCGGCCGGGCCGCTTTGATAAATGAAGGCCGATTTCCCTTTTTTGTGCTGGCGTGAAGCGTAAACTGGCTAACCACGATCATATCACCTTTGGTATCCTGAATGGATAAATTCATCGCACCTTCTTCATCACCAAAAACCCTGAGCCGGGCGATCTTCCCGGCAAGCCATTCTATGTCTTCGGTTGTATCATCAGTTTCGATTCCAAGTAAAACCAGAAAACCGTTCCCCATTTCTGAAATTTTGGCGCCGGCAACAGTAACTGAAGCTCCTATTACTCTTTGCACTACTGCTCTCATCGGTTCTCGTAAGTATCTCTTCTATAATTCTCCTCTTCTCCTTCCAGAATCTGCAAGTAACTTTTATACCTCGACCAGGCGATCTCCTGGTTTTCAAGAGCTTGCTTTACCGCACATTTGGGCTCCTCCATATGCAGGCAGTTGTTGAACTTACAAAATTCTTTCAGTTTAAAGAATTCGGGGAAATAATCACCTACCTCCTCCTTGTCCATTTCCACGAGCCCAAAACCTTTAATGCCTGGTGTATCTATGATCTGGGCCTCGAAAGACAGGTCGTACATCTCGGCAAAAGTAGTTGTGTGCTGCCCTTGCTGATGTTGCTCACTTATCTCGGATGTCTTCAAATTCAGTCCATGTTCCAAGGCATTGATAAGTGTAGACTTTCCTACACCGCTATGTCCGGAGAACATAGAAACCTTGTGTTTCATTCTTGCTCTAACCTTCTCAATATTCTTTTCGGTCTTTGCCGAAATTCCGATGCATTCGTAACCTACAGACCGGTACAAGGCCGCTAGGTATTTGATCTCGTCCAATTCTTCTGCCGAATAAGTATCGATCTTATTGAATAACAGTACGGCTTCAATGCTATAGGCTTCCGCAGTTACGAGAAAGCGATCGATGAAGGTGGTAAAAGTAGGTGGATTGTTCAGGGTTATCAGTAAAAACGCGATATCAATATTCGCCGCGATGATATGTGTTTGCTTTGATAGATTGACACTTTTCCTAATGATATAGTTGTCCCTGTCGTCAATTTGATGGATGATCCCCACCGTTTCATCTCCCTTGGTCTCCACCTTGAAGTACACGCGATCACCTACTGCTACAGGATTGGTACTTTTAATGTTGTCTATTCGGAATTTTCCTTTTATACGACACTCGTAGAAAGTTCCATTTTCGGCCTTTACGGTATACCAGCTTCCGGTTGATTTGTAGACGGTTCCTTTCATTTGCTTCAAAGTCTAGCTAAAATACTCACTTTTCACTATACTTTCGGGAAATCCGCTTTCAATGATGCCGTTCTGGCTGCCAATATGTGAAATAGAACTTTTACGACTTATAAACTTCTTCCTGATGGTTAATGGATTCCTGATGGATCGCTTTAAAAACGCGTAGGATAAACTCTTCGCTAAGGCTTTGTTCTTCACCTTGTAGGATCATTTTACCCAAGATCTCGTTCCATCGTTTGGTTTGTAAGATGGCCACGTTGTTGTCGCGTTTCAATGCGCCAATGGCATCACTAATACGCATACGTTTCCCCAAGATCTCGATGAGTTGGTGATCGATCACATCGATCTGTGTTCGGGCAGTAGCCAATTTATTTCTGAACTCTACCTCATCACTTTCTTCCTCTCTGATCTTTAGTTCCACGGTTATTTTATCCAGCACCTCGGGTTTGATCTGTTGTGCTGCGTCACTCCATGCATTGTCCGGATCGAAATGGGTTTCAACCATGAGGCCATCGTAGTTAAGATCGAGTGCGGTTTGGCAAAGATCGAAGATGATGTCTCTCCTCCCCGCAATGTGCGAAGGATCTAGAATAAGCGGCAAGTTTGGAAATCGGTTCTGAAGATCGATGGGAATCTGCCATTCCGGGTTATTGCGATACCTAGTCTTCTCGTAGGTGGAGAAACCCCGGTGGATCACTCCCAAATTATTGATATCCGCTTTGTAAAATCGCTCGACGGCTCCCAGCCAAAGGGAAAGATCCGGATTGACAGGGTTTTTAATGAGTACCGGTTTATCTGTTCCTCTAAGCGCTTCTGCGATCTCCTGAACGATAAAAGGCGATACCGTCGTGCGTGCCCCCACCCACAAAATGTCGATATCATGTTTTAGTGCCAGATCGACATGGGTAGCGTTCGCAACTTCGGTAGTGAGTAATAGTCCTGTTTCGTCTTTTGCACGTTGCATCCACTTCAATCCCAACGCTCCCACTCCTTCAAAATTCCCGGGGCGGGTACGGGGTTTCCAAATCCCTGCACGCAATACGGTTGCATCGGTATCTTTCAACTGGTGCGCTATCTTGAGGACTTGATCCTCGGTTTCTGCACTGCAGGGGCCCGCGATTACCAGTGGATGGTTCAAATTCATATTATCCAACCACTGTCTTAGTTCTTTCTTATCTTCCATCTTTCAGTACGTTTGTGAGTTCACTGGGCACGTTTTCTCGATTTTGAGTGTACGTCCCTAGTATTTTGAAGTCCTTTACATACCCGTTTAGCCTTTCGATCGCCTTTTGGAAATCGCCTTCTTGCTTGAAGGTAAGATCGATGAAAAAAGCGTACTTCCAGGGAGTTCCCAACACCGGGAGTGACTGGATCTTTGTGAGGTTTATATCATTTTCGGCTAAAATTTGCAGCGCCTTGCTTAAAGTTCCCACTTCACTTCCAAGCACGAATTTTATGGTAGCCTTGTTGGGGGTTTTCTTGCTAAGGCTCGCACCTCGTTTTCCAATTAGTACAAAGCGGGTTTGGTTTTCCTTGATATCCTGAATATTACTGTCAAGAATCTTCAGCCCGTAGCGTTCGGCAACCTGTTTTCCAGCTATGGCAGCAACACCAGTTAAATTATTTTCCTTGATACGTTTCGCCTCACTGGCTGTATCTTTTCCTTCGATCACTTTGAATTGTGGTGGAAACTTCCGCAGGTAATCTTTGCACTGAAGGAGCGCCACAGGATGTGAATGCACTTCAAATATATCGATGATCGATTCACTTTCCAGCGACATTAGAAACATTTGAATGTTGAGGAATACCTCATCGAATATCTCAAAATCACCACTCTCAACCAGATTGTAATTGGGTAGTATCGAACCCGCGATAGTATTCTCAATGGCCAAAACACCGAAGTCGGCCTTGGCATATTGCACACTTCGCGTTACAGCATCGAACGAATCGCACTTGACCAACTCCACTACCTGTGAAGGAAACAGTTGCTGGACTGCTTCGTCGTGGAATGAACCTTCTATTCCCTGGATCGCTATTTTCATAATTTCAGTTTTTAAAAAATCAGATAAAAAAACCCGGAATTGAATTCCGGGTTTTTATAATTATCTTTTATTTCAATTACATACCTACCCGGCCTCTTCCGAAGAAAAAGAAAAACCAAAAGTTAAAATATGTATTGAACGACTTCATTGCTTTGTTTGTGATACTAAAGTACACATACTTTTATAACAACAAAATAATTTCGACGTTTTTTTCAGAATCAAGTTTTATATTCGCAACACATGTCCATTGAAGTTTCACACATTAGTAAGACATACGGCACCCAAAAAGCACTCAACGATGTTACATTTTCTATAAAGAAAGGAGAGATCGTGGGTTTCCTGGGTCCAAATGGTGCCGGGAAGTCCACCCTTATGAAAATACTGACCACGTTTTTACGTGCTTCGGAAGGGGCTGCGGCAGTGAATGGCTTTTCGGTAAACGATGAAATTAGCCGCGTACAAAGAAGTATTGGTTATTTACCGGAACACAATCCCTTGTACCTCGATATGTACGTTCGGGAGTATCTTTCGTTCAATGCTGAAATTTATAAGGTGCCTGAATCGGCCATTGACCATGTGATCCAGGTAACCGGCTTATCCGATGAGTCTCATAAAAAAATAGCACATTTATCAAAAGGGTACAGGCAGCGGGTAGGTCTGGCCAATGCTCTCCTCCACGATCCTGAAGTGTTGATACTCGACGAACCCACTACGGGTTTGGACCCCAACCAGCTTATCGAAATCCGTGAGCTGATCAAGAAAATTGGTCAGAAAAAAACCGTATTGCTTTCCACTCATATCATGCAGGAAGTCGAAGCTATCTGCGACCGGGTAATCATTATCAACAAGGGAGAGATCGTATTGGACAAATCTATGAACGAATTAGCCAATCAAAAGGAGCAAATTATTGAAGTAGAGTTCGATTATCGGGTGGAAGAAGTCGCTTTGGAGAAGATCGAGAAGGTTAGCAAGGTGGAGAATGTACAGGGCTTCGTTTATAATTTATACTTCAGTACTCAAAACGATATGCGGGCGAGGGTGTTCGATTTTGCCCATGACAATGGATTGAAGATACTTCAGCTACACAAAAAAAATGCAACCCTGGAAAAGTTATTTGTAGATCTAACGGCTACTCAAAAATAAGCCTCCCCGTGTAGAATTCTTCAACGTCTACAATGGCTGGTTCATTTACGGCTATCACATCGCCCAATCCACGTATCTCACCAACAATGGAATTGATGGGATTTACGATCATTTTCTGAGTTCCCCGGTGGAAGATAGTAAGGTCGCCAATCTCAAGATCGGCAGCTTCTACCCGGCCATCCCCGTTAAAGATCTCTAACTTTGCTGTATTGGCAGTTCCGCTTAGAAAGAAATTGGAAATCCCGGTGCCAATGATCTCCAAGTTGCCCACGGCAAGTTCAAGTCTAAAATCTCCATCGATATGAAATTGGTCGTTCTCATCGGGATCATCAGAGATCAAAACCAAAGACGGATAATTTAAAATTCCATCACTTTGAACTTCCAGTCCAGAGCTATTTCTTATTTCTTTAATGTTGGGAGAGGTAACAAAAACCTTGGTGATGCCGTAATCGCGAACCAGGTTACAGCCATTCCCATTTACCACACTCAACGTATTGTTGATCACAGCCACCACTATGTCGGTCATAAGATTCGACCCAGACTCTACCACGACCTTCTGCACCGGACCCGGCGAAAGGATTAGCTGGGTGCGTTCCCGGACAATGATCTTTTCGAAAGTTTGAACTTCAAATTCCTGCTGAACGATATCACCGGCTTGCTGGAAGCAATTGAGCCCATTTTCGGAATTACAACTCCAAAATAAGACCAGGATCAATAAGTAACTAAATTTTTTCACTCGTTTCATAGTTCCGCGATTAATAGAGTCTAACACCTATTCCAAATTCAACACCTTCAGCCTTTGCCCAGTGGGATTTTACCGTGACGACGGCAAATATTCGATCTTTCCAAAAATAGCGCTTCAATCCAAGTCGGTTATAAACTCGGTTTTCAAATTCGAAGTCCCATTTGGCGTAGTACCCAAGTTGGGAGACGAAAGCCGTTCTGTGGAATCGTAGTTCGTGACCCAGGAATACTCCCACACGAATATAGTCCTCCTCCCCCGTGAGGCCATCCTCGGGAAAGGCAATAGCACGATATCGAATGAATTCCTGCAAGAATTCCGAATCGAAATAATCCACACCTACCTGTAGCGTACTTTTATAGCTCAAGCGCTTATCAACGAAAGCCGAATAAGTTTTGAAGGGGAACTGGCCGGAACCAACCACATCGCTTTCATTCCAACCAAAGCGGTATACCAAGTTGAGCTTGAACCTTTCAAAATAGTCGGTGGAAGGGGGGTCATTTTCCCCACTTACATATTCCGGGATGTTCCCGTTATCGAATAGATAGCTTATCCCGGCATTAAAGGCCCAGGTATTGGTACTGTTATTAGGAGCTCTGAAATTGGCATTACTATAGTGAATAATTGTAAAACCCGCATGAACTCCCAAGCCTTCCCAAATATTTTCTTTGGTAAAGTTCGCTTTGAGGAAGGTGGAACTGGCCAGGTGAGAGCCAAAGGCGTTGTTCAAAAAATTAGTCTCCGGGTCGTAAGGATTGGTATTATACCCTATTCCCTGACCGATTCGAAATACCAGATGTCGATTTAAAAAATACCAGTTAAAATGCCCGTACACACTGTAAGATTCTCCTAATACATCGTACTGAAAATCCTGATAGGCTAGTGTAAATCCCCAATCGGGATAGCCATATCTTCTCTCGGCTTCTCGCAGCCCATACGTTTTTTTATTCCAGCTAAGAAAGAGACCTTGCGGATGTTGTGTAATTAGGTGAGCGATATCGGGGTTGTGTTCCAAAATGGTTCCGTAGTAACCATCCACTTCTACTGAAAACGGAGTCGGTGTTCCTTCCTGTGAATTGGCGACGACACCCAAAAAGAACAAACAAAGAATAGATAATGTGTACTTCATAGTTAGTTGAATGCCGTAAATATACATTAATCTTGAAAAATTAAACGTCCTGTATAAAATTCTTCTACTTCAACAATGGGAGGGCGATTGACCGAGATCACATTACCAATTCCAAAAATCTCCCCCCGTAAGCGTTCAAGTGGATTCACGATCATAACATTGGCACTTCGCTGAAGAAATAATAGGTCATTAACGAAAAGATCGGCACCTTCAAAACGTGGTACTTCGTCCTCAAACCCTATGACAGCTTTCTGTGCAAAACCCGAAATGTAGAAAGCGCTAAATCCATTGGCTGCGACCCGAAGTTCTTTGCATTCCACCCGGAGGGTAAAGTCTCCGCTCTTTCGAGAGCCCTCTATGCCCCCTGTGGTATTGCTGGTTAGTGTTAGAAAAGGGAAACTAAGCACTCCTTCGCCCCTAACGTGAAACTCACTGCTATTCCTAATTTCAAGTAAGTCCGGGGTGGTCACGATTGCAGTTGTGATCCCAAAATCCCGCACCAGGTTACAACGATTGTGATCTCTTACTACCAATGTCTCCCCTTCTACCGTTACCTCCACGTCGTTTAACAGATTGGATCCGGTTTCAATGATCACCTCCTGCACAGGACCCTGACGAATGATCAATGAAACGTCATCTTCAATTCTTATCCGCATGAAAGGAGCTACTTCCATCTCGGTTTGAATTAGATCCCCCTGAGATTGCAGGCAATTTGGAGCCTTCTCTGAATTACATGCCATCGCAACAATCAATATGGATATGTAAATAAAATGTCTCATATTAAAGTCGTATTCCAATTCCAAATTCGATAGCTTCAGCATTAGCCGCATGCGACTTTACGGTTGCTACCCCAAAGAGTTTCTCTGAAAAATAGTATTTCAACCCGGCCCTGCTGTACACCCTGGTTTCATATTCATAAGGCCAATAAAAATAATAACCCAGTTGTGTTGGGATTGCAACTTGTCCCAGCCGAAATTCATGCCCTACAAACACACTTGCACGTTTAAAATCCTCATCTCCGGTAAGAGTACTGCTGCTAAAAGCGATCGAACGGTATTCGATCTCCTTTTCCAAAAACTTCGATACAAAAAATTCGGCACCAAATTGCAGGGTACTCTTGTATCCAAGTCGCTTATCTACAAAGGCAGTTAGCACTACGAAAGGCTGCTGTCCCAAACCAATGATATCTCCCTCATTCATCCCTCCCCGTAACACGAAATTATAGCGCAGCTGTTCCGAAAAATCCACAGCATCCTTGTCCTTGACTAGTTCCTTGTTTTCTCCCGTCTGAAAATCATACAGCAATCCAAGATTCATCGCCACTACGTTGGTTCCGGCGTTTGGAGCTTTTAGACTTCCATTAGAGTGATGCACCAAAGTGAGTCCTGCCTGAATTCCCAAGCCGTCAATGAGGTGTTCTTTTTTGTAATTGATTAGGAAGAAATTGGAGGTTAGAAATGAACTTCCATGGGCAACGTTTTTGAAGTTGGTATCTATGTCGAATGGATTGGTATTGATGGCCAATCCCTGGGCAATACGAAACTGAAGTGCTCTATTAAGGAAATAGAAATTGTAGTGTGCGTAGAGACCGTAGGTTTTACCCAAAACTTCATTACCATAATCTTGATGCAGAAATGAAGCGCCCCAATCGGGATAGTCATAAGCTTGTTGCCAGTATTTTTCTCCAAACGTTCGTTTATTGAAGCCGAACAAAAATCCCTGAGGTTGTTCGGTTACCAAATGGGCGACATTCTTGTTATGCCGAAGCAGGCTTCCATAGTAAAAATGGGCATCCACATAGAATTCTTGAGCAGTTTCGTTCTGTGCGAATAAAGATGACGATAGTAATAGTAAAAGCCAGGAAAATCGGGACATAGGGTAAAAATAGCAATTTAAAATATCGTCGAGGCAATGGCTTTTATGTTATCGCTTTTTCCCATGGAATAATAATGAAGGACCGGGACTCCGGCTTTCACCAATTCTTTACTTTGTTCCACACACCATTCTATCCCAACTTCCCGAACGGCCTGGTTGTCCTTGCATTTAACCACTTGCATGACCAGGTCGTCCGGTAATTCGCAACTAAAGCGATGCGGTATCAGGTTAAGCTGTTTTTTAGTTGCGATGGGTTTTAATCCTGGAATAATAGGAACTGTAATGCCTTCACTTCGGCATTTGTCCACGAAGGCGAAATATTTGCTGTTATCGAAGAACATTTGTGTGACGATATAGGTCGCGCCCTTTTTTATTTTTTTCTTTAAAAAATAAATATCGCTGTCTAAGCTGGGTGCCTCCATGTGTTTTTCGGGATATCCTGCTACCCCTATACAAAAATCGGTTTTGGCCTGATTTTGGATTTCTTCGTCCAGGTAGACTCCCTCATTCAGATCGGCGATCTGGGAGACCAAGTCACTGGCATAGGCATGACCTTCGTTATCCGGAATGAAGTAAGTTTCACTTTTTACAGCATCTCCACGTAAGGCCATCACATTATCGATGCCCAGAAAGCCAAGATCGATCAAAAAGTTTTCGGTGTCTTCCTTGGTGAAACCTCCGCAAAGAATGTGCGGAATGGCATCCACATTGTATTTATTCTGAATGGCTGCGCAAATACCCACCGTTCCTGGCCGTTTTCGCACTACTTGCTTCTGCAGGAGTCCGTTTTCCAGTTCTTTATAAACATATTCTTCCCGGTGATAGGTCACATCGATAAATGGAGGTTTGAACTCCATGAGTGGATCCATGCTATCGTAAATGGAAGTAATATTCTGTCCTTTTAAAGGTGGAAGGATCTCAAAGGTAAATTGAGTTGTTCCATTGGCATTTTCTATATGTTCGGTTACTTTCATAAGCTGTACATTGGCACTATAGGTTCGTATAAATTATTGATCGGCGATATTGGGTTGTAGCCATTTGGTGGCCTTTTCAATAGGGATGTCTTTTCTTTTTGCATAATCGGCGACCTGGTCTTCCTTGATCTTTCCCAGTCCGAAATAACGAGCCTGTGGATTCCCAAAGTAATAGCCAGAAACCGATGCAGCCGGCCACATGGCAAGACTTTCGGTGAGTTCAACGCCAATGCGTTGTTTTACATCAAGGATCTTCCAAATGGTCTCCTTCTCCAAATGATCGGGGCATGCCGGATAACCTGGAGCGGGTCGTATACCTTTATAAGCCTCTTTTATCAATTCTTCATTGCTCAGATCTTCTTCGGAAGCATAGCCCCAATGTTCCGTGCGTACTCGTTCATGCAGGTATTCCGCAAAGGCTTCTGCGAGCCTATCGGCCAGGGCTTTGATCATGATAGCACTGTAGTCGTCATGGTCCTTTTCAAATTGCGCGGCCAATTCGGCAGTGCCAAAACCGGCTGTGACACAAAAACAACCAATGAAATCCTGCTTCCCGCTATCCTGGGGAGCCACGAAATCGGCCAAGGCAATATTAGGGCGTCCTTCAGCCTTTTTACTCTGTTGTCGAAGGGTGTGAAAAAGAATAGATTCTGAATTGGCTTCAGCGTGATCAACGACCTCTATATCATCGTGGTTGATCTGATTGGCTTTAAAAAGCCCGAAAACCGCCTTAGCCTGAAGGAGGTTTTCATTATAGATCTTATCCAGCATTACACGGGCGTCTTCGTATAGTTCGGTAGCCTGTTTTCCTACCACCTCATCGGAAAGGATATTGGGGAACCGACCATGCAGATCCCAGCTTCTGAAGAAAGGAGTCCAGTCGATGTATTCATCCAGGATCGATAGATCAAAATGAGTTATCTCCTGAATACCGAGCTTATTTGGAGTCACTATGTCCATGTTAGACCAATCGATCTTGAATTTATTATTTCTTGCTTCCTTCAAACTCACATAGGTCTTTTCTTGCTGACGGTTTAAAAATCCCTCCCTGAATCGGGCGTACTCGTCTTTTAAATCTCGTTTGTAACCGGCTTCCTTATCTTTTTGAAGCAGGTCACCCACCACAGTTACTGCCCTGGAGGCATCGTTCACGTGTACGACCGCATGTTTGTACTGGGGATCGATCTTAACGGCTGTGTGTGCCTTGCTTGTTGTAGCTCCACCAATAAGAAGAGGAACCTTAAAATCCTGGCGCTGCATTTCTTTTGCCAGGAAAACCATTTCATCCAACGAAGGAGTGATCAAGCCACTCAAACCAATGATATCCACCTGTTGCTCCTTGGCTTCCGCAATGATCCTCTCTGGCGGAACCATCACCCCAAGATCGATGATCTCATAATTGTTACACGCCAATACTACGCTCACAATGTTTTTCCCAATATCATGTACGTCGCCTTTCACTGTTGCCATAAGGATCTTACCATTGGAAGAAGATTTTTCATCCTTGTCTTCTTCTATATACGGCAGTAAATAGGCTACGGCTTTCTTCATGACCCGGGCACTTTTTACCACCTGCGGAAGAAACATCTTTCCACTTCCGAAAAGATCTCCTACTACG
>JABDNM010000034.1 GCA_013043825.1 Flavobacteriaceae bacterium | reverse complement strand
ATACCGGACAGATCCAAGAGCAGGAAAAACAACAGGAATTCCTAAATTTGGCCTTTTTGGCAGGACTGGGACTAATCTTTCTAATCCTCATTTTCCAATTTAGCTCGATATCCAAGCCCACTATCATCATGATCGCTATCTTCCTCAGTTTCATTGGGGTGTTTGGTGGAATTCTTATCACCGGGGCCTCCTTCGTGATCATGATGACCATGATGGGAATCATATCGCTCGCAGGGATTGTGGTGAACAATGGAGTGGTGCTGCTCGATTATACCCAGTTACTCATCGACCGGCGCATCGTAGAACTGGATTTACCGGATAATGCGTTGCTATCGAAGGAAGACATAAAGGAGATTATCATTAAGGGAGGAAGAGCTCGTTTACGCCCGGTTATACTTACGGCAATAACAACGGTATTGGGATTGATCCCACTCGCTATAGGGGTAAACATAGACTTCTTTAGCTTCTTTTCTGAATTCGACGCCAACTTCTACCTGGGCGGTGACAATGTTATCTTCTGGGGGCCGTTGGCATGGGCTGTGATCTATGGTTTGATCATCGCAACCTTCTTAACCCTCATCATTGTACCAGCCTTATTCTTGATCATCTACCGTATCAAGATTAGAATAAAGAATTGGCGTTCCAAAGCCGACGAAGAGGAAGTCCCACTCCCGGAAGCAGCATAAAAAGCAAAAACCCTTTCAGCAAAACTGAAAGGGTTTTTTATTTAAACGCTGATTAGATTCCAGCGGGCTAATCTATTATAATCCCTCGTTAAACGGAGTTGGAAAGGCGTTGATAATATTATCACCACTTCTATCCAATGGAACATAGGTTGCGTTAAGCCGTCCTAAACGACGTAAGTCAATCCAGCGGTGTCCCTCACCAAGTAAAGAGTATCTTCTCTGTCGTAAGATCTCTTCTATCAACGAAGTCGAATCGGTAGCCCCGGAATAATCTCCAAGTCCCGCATTATTTCGAACTCTGTTGATCGCAGCCACAGCTTCACCTGTGTTGTTTTCAACCTGAGCTTCGGCATACATAAGGACCAATTCTTCATTACGGATCATGTAAACAGGATCTACGTTACTGTCGTAAATCGCGATCTGATAATCTGCCGACAAACCATCAAAAGTTACCGTAGTTGGCACACCATCGATAGTGAATAAACTGGCTTTCTCATCTACACGAGTGTCTCCCGCTTCAGCTTCGGCCACCCATGAATCGTGGATCATGAATTCCTGCCCCGACTGATTCGGTACATGATACTGCGTATTCGAAATGTCGTTTCCGGTTAATCCGAAAACATGCGCAGGACCACTATTCAAGTCTCCATTGAGATCGAAGAAAGAAGCATTTAGCAAATTGCGTACTTCAGACATATTCCCTTGGTACAACGCCACTCGCGCGGCAATTGCCCGGTTGAAAGAAGCAAAGGTCGCAGGGGTATCGAATCCTGCAAAACCACTACTTATGGCAAAATCAAATTCGCCCGGAGAATTCACCAGGTTAACGAATCCCTCATTCAAGATATCGCTGATACCTGCAAGGGCAGCGCTATAGTCAACGATTGGGCCTAAGTTATCAGGATCTGAAACATCAAGGCGAATACCATTGTCAAACTGTCGGTTAGCGACCATAAGCAAGGCATATGCCTGCAACGTTTTGGCAAATCCATAATAACTGTTCTTTTCGGCATCACTATATCCAGCCTGCGAATTTTCCACAGCTGTTATCAGGATATTAGCCGATTTAACAATCTTATACCAGGCGGCAAAAGCGCGCGTGGTAAGGAAACCGTTATTATCAAGAGGCCCTTTCAAGAGCTCTCCGGTATATCGGGGATCCACCCCGGTAAGGTCATAGTACTCCCTGGCCAGGATACTTACAGTATCGTAATGGAATGCCAGATCATTTCTCATAACCGCTTCAAGACCTACCGCCAATAACTGGACATCGGCTTGTGAGGCCCCTTCAGCAAAACTCTCCACACTGGGTGCGTTCGGGTTATCGATCTCTTCTAATTCACAGCCGGGAAATATGATCACCGCGCAAAAAAGAATGACTTTTAAAATTGTATTTTTCATATTGTCTTTTTTTTAAAAATTAACATTCAAGTGAAAGTTCACAAACTTCGACGCAGGGTAAGGAGTTACCTCAACATTGTTCGCCAATACGTTGTTTCCAAAGTTTGACGATTCAGGGTCATAACTGTTATAGTCGAAGATGTTGATGAGGTTTCTACCTGAAAGCCCCACTCTCACCTTGTCGGTAAACTTGATCCAACCATCGGGGAATGTAAAGTACAATCCAATTTCACGAAGTCGCACGTAACTGGCATCTTCCACAACCAAACGAGTATCGGCGAAAGCTCTGCTTGCGCGGTACTGTCCATTGGTCAATTCGCCCGTTGGGTCTAATCCGGTATCGTCATAATCGAATGTCGTTCCGGCTAAATCCGTTAGAAGGGTTGTTAAGTTGATAGCATCTCCACCTTCTTTCCAGTGCCATAGGAAGGTAAGGTCGAAATTCTTATAGTTCAATTGATTGAAAATAGTCGTTTGGAAATCCGGTTCGGCGTTTCCAAGAACTACCAGTCCGTCTCCATCCGGATCCATTGCCGCGATCTCGGCAGCAGTAAAATCGGATGCTATAAAGTTACCAACGATCTGTGTTGCACTAGATCCTTCTTCAATTAGGAAGGTACCAAGGGAGGCGGCGAATCCACCTTCCTGGAAACTAGGCACGTCAAGACGGGTGATCTCCGATTCGTTCTTCCACCACTTGATGTTGGTGCTCCAGCTAAAGTCGGGTGTATCAAATATGGTTGCATTCAGAGCCAATTCGATCCCTTTGTTCTCAAGCTCACCGGCATTCTTCACTGTAGAAGTAAAACCGGAAGAGGTAGGAACATCCGCTTCGATTAAAAGGTCGTCGATAGTCTTGATA
>JABDNM010000176.1 GCA_013043825.1 Flavobacteriaceae bacterium | reverse complement strand
AATAATAGGTACTTCCATCTCCAGGCAGGTCTACCACAAACTCAAAGAAGATGACCACCTGGGTAAATTCTATTCCATTGGTCATACCTGTGAAGTCCCAGACCAATTCTTCCCATTGATTGATCGTAGTGGTGTTTACGTCCAGTTCGACAAAATCGCCACCCGCATTTTCCAATTTGAGCCGAACAGGGATATTTGCCTTGGGCGACCAGGTTTTAATGGAGATGCTTTCAGTGGTTGAAAAGTCTATAGGAATATCAAGCGGGATGGCTGTTCCGGCGAAGAATTGAGCGCCCACCGTTTTGACAGACTGAACTACGTTTCCGCTGGTATTGATTCCCGATGGATCTGGGTTCGGTTCGATGGTCGATTCGGCTCCTTCGAAGCCTATGATCGTATAATTCACAGTAGGATCTTCAAAATCGAGCGGCAAGCCTACCAGGCTCGCTTCGCTTTGCGCGAGTTGAATATTGTCGTAATAAAATGTATCTCCTGCACCTACATTTCCGAAGTCAAAGAATACAACAACCTTTGAATATTCGGGCGTGAGGTCCATATCGGTAAAGTCAAAGAATAGGGTTTCCCATTCGTTCGTAGTCGTTGTTACTGCATCGATCTCTGCCGAAATATTTGGGTCTGTTCCATTTTCTATCTTCAGTTTTACCGTACTTCCAGCCAGGGGAGACCAGGTGTCAATTGAAAAGGACTGTAATTCACTGAAATCGATGGGCTCACCCAACTCAATTACGGTACCTGCAAACACTTCGGCTCCTTCTTCCTTGAAAAACTCGACCACCTTACTGCTGGTATTTACCCCGGTTGGGTCTGGATTGTCTATGAGGGTATTAAATGCGCCTCCAAAATCAATAAAAACATAATCGATGGTGGGCGATTCGAAATCGAGGGGCAGGGTAATGGGGTCTTCGATCACTACATCGACGGTTCCTTCGGTTGTTTCGGCACCACCACTAAGGGCTACTACTCGTAATTCATAAACACCAACGGCCGGGTAAGTATGGGTTATAGTTTCACCCACCATGAGTGGGGTTGGCTGTTCATCATTTACATCTCCAAAGTACACTTCAAATCCAACGGCGAAGTCCGCTTCAGCAGAAACATTCACAGAAAAATTATCGCCGCTTACCGGAGTTACCGTGATAACTAAATTTTGCGGAGGTAGAAATGAAACCTCTACGGGCTGTGAAACTTCGGCCGAATCACCATTTAAGTTGAACGCGGTGAGCAAGGCCGTAAATGAACCTTCTGCATATTGGTGAGAAGCGCTGCTACCCGGTGAAACTTCGACAGCTTCGGAGCCATCACCAAAATCAATTCTAAAAAGAGATGAGGAATCACCAGACGGTGTTAATGTCGCTGTACCCGTATTATCCTGCGATAATTGTACTTGCAGGCTTAAATTCGACGGAACCGGAATGCTTTGTAAAAAATCAATATTCCGTTCCGCTTCAGTACAACCCTGAAGGCCAAAGAGAATGGATACGAAACCAATTAAATATGTAAACTTTTTCATTTTATGCGTTTTTTAATAACCCGGATTTTGTTGCCAGCGATTTCCAGTAAGTTGGATTTCTATATCGGGAATAGGAAATAACTCATGCTTTCCTGTCATAAATCCGTCAATTGCTGCGGCCGCTCTGTTGGTTCGTACAAGATCGAAGAAGTGATGGCCTTCTCCCACCAACTCCAACCTTCGCTCCAAATAAATGGCCTGAGTTAGGTCGCTCCCGGCGACATTCAGATCATCGAGTCCCGCCCTTGCGCGAACCCTGTTGAGGTACTGTAGCGCCAGTGCTTCATTGCCATTTCCTCTGTTATGGGCTTCGGCTGCCATCAGTAGCACATCGGCAAATCGTATCGCTCTGTAGTTGTTCGGATTTGTTAAGTTTTGATCTCCAATATTGGAGTCTCCCTGACGAGGGATGTATTTTCGGTTGAAAAACCCGGTGTGTTCGAAACCTTCGGTCCAGCTTACGCCAGCACCATTGTTGTAGTCCTGGTTTTCGATAGCAAACGCCTCGATGTCTAAAATTGAGAATTCGCGTCTCAGATCTTCTTCTGAAAAAGCGTCGAAAGCTTCCTGGGTAGGGACATTAAAGCTGAAACCCGATTCGAACAAGGGCCCGTTGAAATTTCTTGGACCGCTGAATCCAACCGCTATGTTCCCTTCGCTACATTGAAAACAATCGAAACTAGCCCCTTCCAGGTCGGTGTATTGTACTTCAAAAACCGATTCGATGGTATTTTCATTATCATTTTCGAATAGGGTGGAAAAATCGGGAAAAAGGTCATGTGGCCCGTTGTTAATTAGCTCGTCAAGTACCACTCTTGCCTCGTCAAACTTGCCCTGGTAGAGGTAAACCTTCCCCAGAAGGGCCTCTGCAGAACCTTTGGTCGCCCGACCCACATCATCCTGCGTATAAGGC
>JABDNM010000169.1 GCA_013043825.1 Flavobacteriaceae bacterium | reverse complement strand
GTGTTCGAGCCCTTGTTGGGACCGGAAGCCGCGATCATTTCAGATTCGTTGAATCATGCTTCCATCATAGACGGGGTGCGATTGTGCAAGGCAGCCAGATACCGATATCAGAACAGCGATATGGCAGATCTGGAGAAACAGCTTATTGCCGCGAACGAAAACGGAGCGCGACATAAGATCATCGTAACCGATGGCGTATTTTCCATGGATGGCTTGGTGGCTCCCCTGGATCAAATTTGTGACCTCGCCGAAACTTATGATGCCTTAGTGATGATAGACGAATGCCATGCGACCGGTTTTATTGGTGAAACAGGACGTGGTACCCTAGAGGAAAAGGGTGTCATGGGACGTATCGACATCATCACCGGAACACTTGGGAAAGCCTTAGGAGGAGCCATGGGCGGCTATACCACAGGGAAAAAAGAGATCATTGAGATCTTGCGCCAGCGCTCACGACCTTATCTTTTTTCGAATTCTCTGGCACCCGCAATCGTCGGTGCCTCGATCAAGGTTTTCGATATGCTGTCCAACGACACTCATTTACGAGATAAACTAGCCGAAAATACCGCCTATTTCAAGAAGGGTATGAAGGAGGCCGGATTGGATATAATAGACGGGGATTCGGCGATTGTTCCCGTTATGCTCTATGATGCTCAACTATCTCAAAACATGGCAGATATGCTACTCGAAGAAGGCATCTATGTAATTGGCTTTTTCTATCCCGTTGTTCCGAAAGGAAAGGCCCGAATTAGAGTCCAATTATCAGCTGCTCACACCAGAGAGCATCTGGACAAAGCCATTAATGCCTTTAAAAAAGTGAAGGAAAAACTAAATATCTAAGCAACTATTGGGGTTTATTTATATTTATGGAGCCAAGTATTTGTAAAAAATTTAATAGATTTGCTTTTGTTAATAAATTTTAACAAGTTACTTTTGCTCTATTAACACTTAAAATTAAACAATCGAATATGAAACATCTTAACAGTATTTTAGCTGCTGCGCTCTTGATTTTCTCCTTGGGAGTTGCAACTGCCCAAGACTCGAACAATCCCTGGCTTATTGAAGCGGGAGTTAACGCCGTGGATACATGGCCAGTTGGGATAACCGAAGACGGAAGATTCCCTTCTGTAGTCGGAGAGACTCAGCTCAAAGGAGATTTATTTGACGAGTTCTTCAACGCAAATGATCACTGGAATATACTACCCTCACTTTCCAGAGTTTCTGTAGGTAGATATATTGGTAGCGGTTTTACATTCGTTGCAGCAGGATCGATCAACAAAATTGATAAAGTTGGTGATTTGGGAGTTGATGACGTAACCTATTACGCAGCTGATGGTGAAATTAAATACAGCCTTAGAGATCTTATTGGAGGTCCAGGCGGTTGGTTTGACCCTTCATTAGGTATTGGTGGTGGTTACACCTGGGTTGACGACGTTGGATTTGGAACGGCAAACGCACTTGCGAGTGTTCGTTTCTGGTTAGGAAACAATGTTAACCTTAACTTCCAGAGTACTTACAAGCATGCTTTCGAAGATGATTTCGGAGTTAAGCATTTCCAGCATTCAGTTGGTGTAGGTTTCCAATTCGGTGGTAAAGACACCGATGGTGACGGTATATTCGATAAAGATGATGAATGTCCTGAAACTCCAGGTCTACCCGAATTCAACGGATGTCCCGATAGTGACGGTGACGGCATTGAAGATAGAAACGATGCTTGTCCAAACACTCCTGGTTTAGCCGAATTCAACGGATGTCCTGATACTGACGGTGACGGAATCGCCGATCCTCAGGATGCTTGTCCTACAGTTGCCGGTTTGGCATCATTGAATGGATGTCCAGATGCTGATGGTGATGGTATCACTGATGCTGAAGACGGTTGTCCAAACGAAGCTGGTCCAAAAGCTAACAACGGTTGTCCTTACAAGGATCGTGACGGTGACGGTGTACTAGATAAAGACGATCAGTGTCCTGACGTTCCTGGTACTGTGGCTAACAATGGTTGCCCAGAGGTAACTGTTGAGATCATCAACCAGTTAAATGAGTACTCTAAAACTATCCTGTTCGATACTGGTAAATCTACCATTCGTCCAGAGTCTTATGCTGTACTTCAAAATATCGTTGACATCATGAAAGAATACCCAACGGCTTCTTTCGTAATTGAAGGTCATACAGATAGCGTAGGTAGAGAATCTTCTAACCAAACATTGTCTGATAACAGAGCTGCTTCCGTAAGAACTTACCTTACCACAATTGGTATGGCTGGTAGCAGACTATCATCAATTGGTTATGGCGAGTCTCGTCCAATAGCATCTAACAAAACAAAAGCTGGAAGACAGCAGAACAGACGTGTTGAGATTTCTTTGAAAAAGTAATTTCCACAGTTCAAAATAAATAGAGAAAACGCCTCCCGATTGGGGGGCGTTTTCTATTTTTGGGTATGCTTTCCTTTCTTGAAGAAACCATCCAAACCATCCAAAATGAACACGAGGATATCTCACAATGTATCCTCATCTTACCCAGTAAAAGGGCCGGTGGATTCTTTAAGGAATTACTTCGGAAAAGATCAAAGAAGACAATCTTTGCTCCAACCATCCTTAGCATCGAGGAATTCATTGAGCAGCTTTCCAGCCTCAAAATTATCCGTCCGGATGACCTTCTTATAAAGAGTTACCAGGCCTATTTGGCAACCGAAGGGATCTCCAACAAAGACAAATTCGAAGAATATATTTCATGGTCAAACGCGTTGCTGAATGATTTCAGTGAAATGGATCGTTATCGCGTGGACCCAAAACAGTTCTTTAGCTATCTCTCCAGTCTTAAAACTTTGGAGAAATGGGGGGTAGCCGATAAACAAACAACCCTCATCACCAACTACCTTGCGTTTTGGAACCATTTGTACGAGTTCTACACTCAACTGAATGACCTTTTGTTAAAGGAACAAGTGGGCTATCAAGGAATGGTGTATCGGAAAGCCGCAGATGACATCGAACATTATATCACTCATAATGGACATAAGGAGCATATTTTCGTTGGCTTTAATGCGCTGAACACTTCAGAAAAACACATTATTCAGGAATTGCTGGAAACGGGGAATACGAGAATATTTTGGGATATTGATCGTCATTTTTTCGAGGACGAGCAGCACAGTGCCTCCTATTTCATTCGCCAGCATCTTCAAGAATGGAAATATTACCAAAACAATCCCTTACCTTCGATTTCCTCTAATTTTTCAGAGAATAAACAAATCAATATTGTTGAAGCACCTAATAACAGTGCACAGGTAAAATACCTCGGCGCACTGCTTTCATCTTATTCCGAAGAAAAACTACGCAATACGGCCATAGTACTCGCTGATGAAGCATTGCTGCTTCCCGTCCTTTATTCCTTGCCTTCCAATGTAGATCAAGCAAACGTGACCATGGGCCGTGCCTTGAACGGTTTTTCATCGACTCTTTTCTTCGAATCATTGCTGAAGTTTCACACAAATCCGGGAAACAGTTATTATTATAAGTCGGTCTTAAAGCTGCTTAGCCATCCGCTATCACAAAACCTGCTGGTTGCACCACAATCCATTGTCTCAAAGATTGCAAGTGAAAACCACACCTACGTTACCCCAATAAGATTAATTGAGATGGGTGGAGCCGAAAACGAAGAGATCCTCAAACTTCTTTTCAGCAATTGGGAAAATAAAGCCCAACGTGTGCTGGATGTTTGTGATCGGTTGTTGCAACACCTATTAACTGCACCCGAGGAAGATGCTATAGAAGGCCTGGTCTGGAAAAAATTGGAGGAAGTATTTCATCACATTTCAGTGCTATCACAATCCTATCCATACCTCCGGGAAGTTAATTCGGTGTGCCAACTCTTCACTACCCTGTTATCAACGATCTCGCTCGATTTTGAAGGTGACGCTTACTCCGGGTTGCAGATCATGGGTGTTTTGGAAACACGGGGAATTGACTTTGAGAACATCATCATGCTATCGGTAAATGAGGGGGTATTGCCCGCGGGAAAATCGAATGCCTCCTTTATTACCTACGATCTAAAAAAGCAATTTCAGTTACCTCTGTACACCGAAAAAGACGCCGTTTACACCTATCATTTCTATAGGTTATTGCACAGGGCTAAGGATATTACACTGGTGTACAACAGCTTCTCAAAGGGTCTCAATTCGGGCGAAAAGAGCAGGTATTTATTGCAGTTGGAAATTGAAAGGCTGCCTAATCATGATCTGGACTTCAAAACAGTTTCCTCTCCGGTTTCAATTCTGAAAAAGAATCCTCGAGAAATCACCAAAACCCCTGCCATACTCGAACGCCTCGAAGAAATTGCTTCCAAGTATTTTTCACCCTCATCACTTACAAGCTACATCCGGAACCCCATCGACTTTTATTACCAGCGAATCCTTAAAATAAACGAAGCAGAGGACGTTGAAGAGACCGTTGGCTACAGCACCTTGGGAAATATTGTCCACGATGCTTTGGAAAATTTATACCTGCCGTTTGTTGGTTCATTTCTCGAAACCGACAAACTCAAAAGCCTGAGATCCAAAGTGGATAAGGAAGTGGAATCCCAATTTAAGGCGCATTATGGGAGAGGAGATTATACCCGAGGCAAGAATCTCATCATTTTCGAAGTCGCAAAGAGGTATG
>JABDNM010000168.1 GCA_013043825.1 Flavobacteriaceae bacterium | reverse complement strand
GATTGATTAGTAACTAAGCAGTTCTGCCGGGAAAGGCCGTTATTTCAAAGGCTGCGGAGGCTACTTCTACGCGACCCTCTGAACTTTTAATGGCTTTAAGAATTCTCTCATACAGAATCGATTTAGTTCCACGTCTCGATTTGTAGTCTACTACATATCGAAGCGTGAATGTGATCCAGTTTTCATCAAAAGAAGCCGAAACCGCCGGTTGAACTTTGGCGTTTTCGAGACTGTATTTTCCAATCATCTGGTCCCAGGCAAGTTGTGATGTGTTGGAAAACTCTCCTACTTCATCCAGCAAAATCTCATGAAATATCTTCTGTGCATATTCATAATCTGAATTCGTTTTAACGGGAACGGATATTTCATCCCACAAAAACGGAAAATCGCCAGAATAATTGAACACCGGTTCTTTGAACACAAAACTATTCGCCACCCGAACCATCTTACCGTTGTACAAGTCACCATTCACCCAGTCCCCAATTTCCATTAAGGTGGTTCTTAATATTCCAATATCTATAACGTCCCCCTTGATACCTCCCAGCTTAACCCGGTCGCCAACCTTAAAGAAATTACTTGTGTGGATTGTGATGTAGCCGGCAACGCTTACGATTACCTCCTGCAGAGCAAATGCGATGCCCGCACCGGCTACGCCCAAGGCTGTTCCAATCCCGGATAACTTGGCGTTGAAAATAAACAGCAGTCCAATGATAAAAACTAGATAGCCGAAAAAGTTCGTGAGCTTTTTAAACCGATATTTCGAATTGTTGTCTTTTACAACTTTGAATACTCCTTTATTCACTACTCTAGTGAGGATATAGACCACAACAAAGAGTATGAATACGAGGGCTATATTTCTAAAAAGCGGGTTATCAAATAATTGAGATATTTTTTCCATTCCCTTTATTCTATCAAATTATTGTATTTAAAAATAAATCTGCTTAACAAAAATTCTTATGATCTAAATCATGGAGCCACTGCTTAGAACATGGGTTGGCAGTTATATTCAAATCGTAACGCTCAATGGTTAAGCGCCACAAGTCGTAGAGCTAATCGTCAATAGACGGAGCCTTGAATTTCACGTTCTCAACCTTTCGCCCATTGGCTATTTTAACGGCTTTATTATTTCTCTTTTTATCATAAATCATTGCTGCTGTCATGATGAGACTTGTACCAATTATTACAAACAGGAGTATTCCCGGTTCGAAGGTGGTGATCTGAGCTTCTGCAGGTATCGCATAGAATAACAGAACCGTGATCAGGCCACGCGGAGCGATAAACAATTGTGGAATGATGTCCTTCCCAAGAAAAACACGCAACAAGACAAACCGAATTACATAGATTGACGCTAGAATAAGGCAGCTAATCAAGGCTACATCAAAATTGAAAAGTGACGATACCACAATGGTAAGCCCAAAGACTACGAAGAAAAATGTTCTGACCACGAATGCAGTTTCGGCCGTAATTGTATGCAGCTCATGGTAAATATGATGTGCTTTTTCGTATTGGAGGAACTTTGAAAGTTGTCCCTTAAAAAAGAGCTTCATGTTGGCGATCACCAACCCAAAAATCAAGATTATGATAAGAGAAGACAGGTGCATTTTCTTTCCAACAGCATAGAGCAAAAGCAATACGGCAATGAGTAAAAACAGTTTTACCTGACTCTTGATCTTTTGAAAAATTAGAATGATGGCGTAGCTCGCAATAAGCGATATGGCAACCGTAAGTAATAGGTTTCCACTAAAGCCGATTATTCCGCTGCTTTCGGCTGGATCCAGTTTCCCGGTTAGAAAATAGAACATCATAATTCCCATAATGTCAGAAAAAGTACTTTCATAAACATGAAACTCTTTCTTGGAATTCGATAAACCCGAAACGCTGGGAATAATGATTGCACTCGAGAGGATCGATAAGGGCGTAGCGTACAGCCACGCAGATGTCATGGTCATTTCTGGAATAAAATTATACAGGATAAGTGCGGCCACCCAAGCCGAACCCAACAGGCCAATAAGTGCAATTGCCAGGGATTTAAGAATTGGCACCAGTTTCTCGCGTTTGAGTTTTAATTCCAGGGCGGCCTCAAGAACGATCATGATCAACCCTACTATTCCAAGTATTTCCAGTATGGGAAGAAAGTTTACGCTTCCCGCATTGAAGTAGTTTATCCCGAATTGTAAGAGAACGCCCAGTACAATTAACATGAGTACAGAGGGAATGTTTGTTTTTCGGGCAATCCCATTAAATAGAAAGGAGAGAATAATTATGACAGAGACTTCAATGATCAAGTTATAGGACGATAATATTTCCATTAGGCTTGTGGTGTTTTAATGGTTGAATTGATGCCGTATTGTGATAAAAAAGTAACGAGCTCTTCCACGGTAGCACCCTTTTCCAGGGTGAACCGAAGCTTGTATTCGTTGGGTTCGGAAACTTTTTTGAGCTCCGGAAGATGATTAAGATTGACCAGGGGATTTTCAAATAGTAAGTCCAATACATCCGTCTTTTTTTCTTCCAAAGTGAGATGCAGAACTTGATGATGCAAATCGTCATGCTTCTTTTTAACGCTGAACCCCGAACGATACATATGTGTATAATTTATGAATCGTTTTCCATCCAGTCCATCCAGGATAACCCCGAAAGCTTGGAACCGTTCAATGGTTCCCGCATAATCTTCAAAAAGGATATTTTCTCCCACTCTAACAAACGAGTTACTTCGGAATAGAATTCCATTTAAATAGGCTCGCACCTGTGGGAAGAAAATGATCCCGACTACAAGTACAAGTATCCCGTGTACAAGGAAATTAATCCCTACATAGACAGCGATCAACGAGCAAATTCCCAAGGGAATATAAAAGATCAATGCCCGTTCAGAAACCGTTCGTAAAAAGCGTTTGGTTCTAATCTTTTTTGAAAGCATGATCAAAATTCTAGCGATTAGGTTTAGTAGTCCATACAGACCTACCAGCAGTAATACTAGCTTGAAAAGATCATTCCATGTAAAAACCGATTCCATAAACTAGGTGTTTATATATTTTTTTCTTTTCAAAATTTGACTAACGTCATACAGCGCGACCGGATTAATCGACAAGTTCCCCAGTGGGTCTCGCAATAAAATCTTTGTATTGATAAGTCGTTTCACGCCCGATTTCATCCTGGTCTCAAATCCTTGGGGGTTCAATTGCCTTAATCCATATTCACTGGTCCATTTAAACAAAGAAGTTTGCTTCAAAACCATTAGCTCTTCGTTTGAAAAGAAATCCAGGAATTCCGGCTCTCCTGGTTTGAACAAAACCTGCTGTCCATCCTGAACAAACGTATTATAGGTCCAAGCCTGAAGAACCTCTCCCATATTATAGTTGTATTTCTTACTAAGATTGGATGCCAGGGATGTGATTTTATGCTGAAGAATTTCCTCACCATTTTCAGAGATCAAGGTTCGATGTCCGGCACCATGGCGCAGCAGAATGGCCTCAAGAATTTCATTCTTGCTGGAGCTAGATGTATCGATCAAGGTGCTAAAAACATTGGAAAAATTGAGTCGCTTATCCAAATGATTTTTCAACGCATTCGTGCAAACCGCCAAAACCAATGCATCGTCTGTTTCATTTTCAGTAAAATCAATAAGTGCCCGAATATTGTTCAGGAGACTATGGCTTGAATCGCGCCAAAGTTCCAGATCATCGATCACAATTACAGGAGCGGTGCTTTTCGTATTGTGATTCTTAACAAACTGCAGTGCGTCTTTCAAATCACACGTAGTACTGAATTTTCTTCCGTCTATGGTTGAGGTACTTTTTGGACTTAAAACAACAATATCTTTTCCAAAGTATTTCTTAGCTACATAGTTAGCAAACGTACTTCGGCCACTCAAGCGATCCCCTGAGACGAGAACTGCTTTTGGAAAACCATTCTTCCATTGAGTTAATGCCTCCTGGAACTTCTTCTCCTGCTGTTCCCTGGATACAAGAAAAAGGTCACCAATAAAGTTTTTGGTAAGAAATAAGGTGTCATAATGCTCATTTTCCTCTTTCAACATTCTATGTGCAATGCATTGGGTAGTTAATTCTATTTCTGAAAAGGATTCTCGATATTCAGAATCTTTGTACTTAGCATCGAAATAAGCACGAAGTTGGCGATATTTTAATCTAATTTTCTCTATGAGCGTATTGCGACCCAAGTCCAAAGTAGTGGATATCGCAGCGTTCAAGGGTACTTCAAGGAATGGTTCGTTTTCAAAAAGGTTGGATACCCTCAATCGAGAGCGTGTTTCATCTGCCATTCTACCGGATATTTCAGCTCCCCGTTGCCCCAGAACTTTTAAGCTATCCACCAATTGATTAACAGCTGTAACAAGGTGTGAGCTATCCGGTGTTCTTTCCTGGCTCTTAAGTAGCTGAACTCCACTGCGCAGATTCGTTAGCCCAACCTGATATCTTGTTCTTGCCGCATTCTCCTGTCCAATTACATCCATGAATAGTGGTAGAATCACAAAATCGAACCACTTTTGAAGTTTGCGTTGAACGGGCACTTCACGAATTTTTAAATACCCCTCTTCAGAATCGACCGCAATTGAAATTTTGTCCAGCAAATCGAGGTTCTGGTCCAGTTCTTCCGTGAAATCACCTTGACGATTTCCCATCTTTTCAAGTCCTTCCAAAGCATCTTCGATCTTCGAGCCTAGCTTGTCAAGTTCTCCCGATTCCAGGTTTTTCAATATCGAGGAGATTCTAGCTATCAAATCGGCGTTGAATTGCTGGTGGTTTGCTCCTACTCGATTTACCGTTTCCTTGATGATATCAAAGTTGGTACTTAATCTTAACAATGGTCCATTTGACCGTTGTATTTGATTTATCTGATCAAGAATTTTTTCAAATTGCTTTTTGTATAAGAGCCAGGGATTCTGTTGATGTTGAATTCTATCGGAAATCGACTTCTTTCCCTGATTTTCATTAAAGAGATGTATTTGCTCCTGGGTATTCCTATCCTGAACTTCTTTAACAGCGGCAATTAAACCTTTTTTACATTGAATGCTGTGATCTTCAATTTTCGCGAGGTCGACCAGTCCTTCATTAGCCCGAATACGTGCGATCTGCAGTTGAAGAAGAATGTCCCTGTGAACCAAGGCCAGACTCTTAAAATATTCAGGGAACCTAAAGTTGAAAATATAGGTCGCATCGGTTTTGAGCCCCTGGGCCTCTTCACTTGACCGGTGTTCTTGATCGGCAATTTCAATGAAATTCAAACACAGCTTTTTAAAATCGTTCTCTATGAGATGCGAGAGTTCTTCATTCGAGTTTGCATGCGATAAACTTTTGGAATAGTCTGAAACATACTCAACGTATTTTTCAATGGAATGCCCTATCGGTGCTTTTGATTCTGTGATGGTCATACTATACTAATGCTATTCTGGGATTAAAAATACGGAATCAGAAATGTAAATGTTACACCAATGCGTTTTCATTTCCCGAATCATGACAAAAAATAGCCGAGGTTCTGGTGTGTGTAACGGTTCTTATAAGCTGTGCTATCTCAAAATCGTCGTTTAAAGTAAATATGTCGATATCGGAAGTGTCGCTGCTAAGCATCTCCAGCTCCTTGGAATTATCGTAGTAATTTAGCTGTGTGTCTGTAGGAAATCGCACCATTTCATTGAAAAATGTAAGATCGCCTTCCTCAATTCCGGCGGTTGAGTTTTTACTCACGTTTACCTTGAGGCGGCCGTTCCAATTCTTCTTTATCAACAGGGATAATAATATCGCCAGGTCGTTATTCTCCAGGTTGTAAGTCTCACGCCAGTTCACTGGCAAATGGTTGATCCACAGGGTTATATCCTTTTCCAGCGAAAGCCCAACATTTTCGTACGGAACATACAAGATTACCCCGTACTTGTTTTGAATAGCTCCCTGGATAATTCGCTGGTAAGCCTCAAAATCTTCTTTGTTCTGGTCGAGTGAAAGGAAGATGGTATTCGGTTTAAAGAAGGCTGCATTGAGGGACTGCATGCTTATATTTAGAATATTTGACAGTTCGTTGCCATTCACATATGAGTGCGATGTAGCAATATTCTGCTTTTTCAGCCGAACGGTCATCTCTCGCAAAAAGGCGTCAAGACGAATGGCCATTTGATCGCTCATTTCCTCATTCTTTATGGCTAAGAGTTTGACAGATCCTTTGGGCGCAACCAAGGATTCAACAAGTTTAAATGAACTTCGAATGGATTTCGGACTGGTGACCGGGATCATCAAGTCGGGGCGCCACGATCGTACTTCCTTGCTACTGCTTAAATTGATGGTTTTTTTCATGGCCCATTCAGAAAGTGCCGTAAAAAGTCCCGATCGTGAGTCTCCAGCTTCCGATTCCAGCTTCTTGTTAACCAGGTAGAAATAAAAGATAATGATAAGTATCAAGGAGACCATCGCCACAACGGCATTGATGATAAACATTACCGTTAACGAGCCAATCGCCCCTATCAAGGGTATTAAAATAGATATCTTCATGGTTGGCCTGAAACTAGGAAGCGACAACGACTGCTCCACCAATGCTACCACGTTTACCATTCCATAGGTAATCATAAAGAACATGGTGATCAACGGTGCCACCGCATTTAGATCTCGGAACGAGAGTCCTAAGACTACGACCAAAGCCGTGAAGAGCATGGCATTTAGTGGTTCTCCTTTTTTCGATACTCGTGCCCAAAAATTACTTTTTGGAATGATCTTCTTTTCACCTAGAGCCAGCAAAATTCTAGGTGCACCTACATATGATCCCAACGCAGATGACAAGGTCGCGCCAAGAAGTCCTACCAAAACAATTGGACCGTAAAATGCTTTGTCGATAAATACATTGTAGTTCTTTGCAAGACCCTCCGGTGTTTCAAGCAATGCCGCCACGAAGACCAGGCCCACATAGACAACCGTAGTTATGGCAACAGCGCTCAATGTTCCATTTGGGATGCTTTTCCGCGGGTTTTTTAAATCGCCCGACATGTTTGCACCAGCCATGACTCCCGTAACAGCAGGGAAGAAAACAGCAAAAACCAACCAAAATGAGGATCCGCTAAATCCGTTTTCCTTCGACCCTGGGTAGCTGCCAAACCATTCGAAGTTGTAATTCAACTCATGAACAAACAACCCCCCGATAATGGAGAAGATAGATAGAATTATGATTCCTATTATCACAAATTGGATCTTAAAAGCAAAGCTGGTACTTATAAAAGCTATACCAACAACAAGTGCAAAGACCATGGCGTCCAGTGCCAACGGACTAAATTGAGGGAGTAGCGTCTCAAGTCCTTCTCTAAAACCGAATACATACATGGCAACTGCGATGGCCTGGGCGATATAGAACGGAATCCCGATAGCTCCACCAATTTCCAATCCCAAAGACTGAGAAATTAGGCTAAACGCCCCCCCGGATCCAATCCGAATATTGGTGGTTATACTGGAAAGTGAGACCGCCGTTGCGCCAGTGATGGCAACAGATACAGCTATGATCGCCAATGTTCCAATAATTCCGGCATTCCCCACAACCCAGGGTAATCGAATATACATGATAACTCCCAGGATCGTGAGGAACGTTGGGGCAAATACCCCGGCCATAGTTCCGAATTTTTTGGTCTGTGTGGCTTTTTGACTGTCCATGTGGCTGTACCCTCTATATCTTTGGACACAATTCTGCTATTAAGTCACAAAAATACCCCCAATATGGGGGTATTTAGAGTAGAAATTATCAAATCATGAAAATCGGGGAGTTATTTCTTTAGTTTTGCCCAAATCTTATTACAAACTTCAATAAGCGCCCTGCTCCTGTAATGATACATTTTATCACCTTCATCGCAATAAGAATCTTCATTGAACCTGGTTCTTTTTAACCTGGCGACCACAGCCTTATAATTGCCTTCCCATTTGTCCAGAAAAGGCTCCAACAATCTCTGGGAGACCATATTATTATATTCAACATTAAAAGCCATCCTTAGATATGAATCGATATCTTTTCGAATAACACTAATAGAGCGTTTCGGATTGATCTTTTGGACTATACTTTTCCTCCGAAAGACGTTAAATTTCATGCGCTTGTATTTTTAAATGAACATACACTATTGAGACACACTAAAACTTTACTCGTCACATTGTTGCGTGGATTAGGATCGAATTTCAATTTGATATTCCTACTCAACTTTTTGATTTTCATAACTTCGTACAATGGACCTGCGAGATGATACACGCTGCCGAAATTGCCATACACCCTTACAGGGCAGCGTTTGCCATCGTTGCGGTCAACGAGTAATTGATAAACGGTGGACCACTTCCTTATTGCTCAGGCAATTCTTTAGTCAGCTAACCAATATTGAAAAGGGGTTTCTTTACACGACCAAGAAACTTTTCACGAGACCAGGAAAGCTGGTGCATGATTACTGGAACGGAGTAACCATTCCCTACTACAATCCGTTTCGATACATGATCATTTGGACCACGATCAATTTACTTTTTGCGTTTTGGTTGGGGATCGATGAGATGATCCAGGCGAATATGGGACCCACTTCGGTAGAGGAAGGACTGGGGGCAGACGAGCTATTGGCTGCTAATCAGCAATTCAATAATTGGATGAATATCCTGGTGTTGCTCGTCATTCCCATTAAAAGTGCTGCCAGCTATTTACTGTTCCGAAGGAAGAAAAAGAACTATGCAGAGCACCTAATCATGAATTCTTTCATTTTTGGGCAAGGCGCGTTTATGAGTTTTGTAACCCAGTTTGTATTTTATTTGTTTCCAACACTTTTTGCAGGCTATTTCCTGTTTTATTTTCTTCTGGGAGTGGGTTACGACAGTTACGTGTTCAGGCAAACCTTCAAACAACCGCTGTGGTTGATCGTCCTGAAAGCTGTCTTGATTGGAGTTATTGGTCTGGCCGCGTTATTCCTGTTGATCTTTCTTTTTTCAAGTTTGATACTCTGGCTCACCTAAGCGTATGAACCTAGATATCGAGCACTTTTCCACGATTCAGTAAATTCTTCGGGTCCAGGGATCTCTTGAGATGGTTCATCAATTGAATCTCTTCAGAAGTACGACATAATTCCAGGTAGGCTTTTTTATGAAGCCCAATCCCATGTTCCGCGGAAACCGACCCGCCAATATCCTGAAGCGGTCCGTAAATGATGTCATTGATCTTCAAACGCAACGCGTCCCCATCGTTCTCCTTACCAATGATGAAATGAATGTTCCCGTCGGCTACATGTCCGAAAGCAAAGATATGCTCTACACCTTCCACCATTTCAAGTTTTTGTGTCATCGCTGCTATCTGCGCTCCGATCAACGGAATGGGAAGGCTGATATCGAAATGCTGATCGAATGTGCATTTATGCACTACTGAATCGACATTTTCACGGATGCTCCAGAACCAATTCAAATCCGATTCGGAATAGGCAATGGCAGCATCCTGGATCATTCCGTTTATCAATGCCTTTTCCAATAGATCTTCTAATCGCTTTTGGTCTTTCTCAGCATCGCTTCCCAATCCTTCAAGTAAAACATAGTAGTTATAATCGTATGGGAGTGGAGGTCGTGAAGGCGAGGGATCGGTGGTGAGGCCTTGATAGCAAGTCTTCCAGATCAATTCGAAACCGCTGAGTGTCCCGGCCAGACCTGCGTCCATATAGCGCAGGAATTCGACCACATGATCGTACTCATTTATGCCGACAAAGGCACTGGTCCTGCTGTTGGGAGCTTCCACCAGTTTTAACACGGCACGGGTGATAATTCCCAGGGTCCCTTCCGAACCAATAAACAGTTGTTTGACATCGTATGCCGAATTGTCTTTTACGATCTTTTTCATAGAAGAGATCACGGTTCCATCGGCCAATACAGCTTCCAGACCCAATACCAGATTTCGCGTCATCCCGTACCTCAGCACCCTTAAGCCACCTGCATTGGTGGCGATGGCACCTCCAATTTGTGCAGATCCCTTGGCGCCAAAATTCAGCGGAAAGAGTAATCCGTGTTCCTTGGCCTTCTCCTGTACATGCTCCAGGATCACACCAGCTTCGGCAGTAAGTGTCCGGCTGCGCTCATCGACCTCTTCAATTTGAACCATTCGTTCCAAAGAAATTACCAATTCATTTGAAGCGGTTTCAGTACTTCCTACCAAGTTGGTAAGCCCCCCATGTACGACCACCGGTTGCTCATAGCTGTTGCATATTTTCATGATCACACTTACTTCCGCTGTTGATTCGGGCAGTGTCAATGCCAGGGCCCGCAGTGGTTGGTCCATGTGCCAAATGTGATGGTAGCGATCTTGCAATGCGTCATCCACCAGAACCTTTTGAGATCCTATTGCGTCGCTAAGTTCTTGAATGATATCAGCTTTCATTGAGCTAAATTGAGATCAGTACTGCCCCGTTAAGTTATCGAGCATGAGTTGAGTCATTTGATCCAGGGAGTATTCATGATCCCAACCCCAGTCGTCACGTGCTTCCTGATCGTTGATAGAGTTTGGCCACGAATTAGCGATCTCTTGTCGGAAATCGGGTTCATAGCTAATTTCAAATTCCGGGATCCGAGTTCGAATACTATTCGTGATCTCCTCGGGGTTAAAACTTATAGCCGCCAAATTATACGAACTCCTTATTTTGATCGCTCCTTTGGGTGCTTCCATGATAGCGATGGTCGCCCGAATAGCATCATCTATATACATCATGGGCAGTGTGCTTTCTGGACCTAAAAATGATACATATTTCTTGTGTTTGAGCGCCTTATGATAAATATCGACCGCATAGTCTGTGGTCCCGCCCCCCGGTGAAGTCTTGTAACTTATAAGTCCTGGATATCTAACGCTTCGCACGTCCACATTAAATTTCTTGAAGTAATATTCGCACCATCGTTCCCCGGTAAGTTTGCTTATGCCATAGACAGTCGACGGTTCCATGATAGTGCGCTGAGGTGTATTTTCATCGGGTGTGGTTCCACCAAAAACGGCGATACTCGAGGGCCAAAATACCTTGTCGATCTTATGATCTCGTGCCAAGTTCAATACATTGAACAGGGAATTCATATTTAAATTCCAGGCTTTCATGGGGAATTTTTCGGCCGTCGCAGATAACATGGCAGCCATGAGGTATACATCGGTGATCTCATAACGAATAATAATGTCCTGTACCGCATCGTAGTCCATTGCATCGAGTATCTCAAACGGACCATCTTGTAACATACCACTACTGTCTTCAACTATATCGCTGGCGATCACCTTATGGTTTCCGTAGATCTCCCTCAGCCTGGCTGTAAGTTCTGTGCCTATTTGTCCGCTGGCACCAATAATCAAAATTCGTTTCTTCATATACTGTTAAGATCGATTCAATTTACAACAGGTTAAATATAGTCATATTCACCAAGTGCCTTACTATTTATTTATGTTCGCCCGGGTCATAGTGAAGCAGCTTTTCAGAATTCCTAACGACCTAACTATTGCGTTTCTCTTTACCAAAAAATTAACCTACCGAAGGAGGAGAACTTGTATATTTGCCTTTTCCCCACTAGATGAAAGTTTTTTTTTATTTCATTTTGTTCATTAGTGTGCTGGCAGCATGCGACAACTCTTCCGAAGAACAAAGTTCGCAGGTTGAAATGGTTAATGATTCGCTCCTCTATGGAATGGAAGAATTTTCGTTTCAACCCTTAACACAGAATGTAAAGGAACAGATTGAAAACTGGGGGGTCTACAACGACTTCTATAACGAGGCTTCCACGCTAAACGGATTGAAGCTGGAGCAACTGCGCCTGAAGGTAGATAAATTGTTATCCCATACAGATTCCCTCACCAAGAAAATTCCGGATACCTTATTCACGAACGCGATCTATTCTCGGTTGATCGTAGTTAAGACCCGTGTTAAACTTCTTAAACAAGAAGCCTCGCGCGCTGAAGTCGATAAGCCCATGGTCGAGAATTATATTTCGGAAACTAATCGTGCAGTGGACAATTTAATCGTTCAGCTGAATGAAAAGTTTTTGAAGGACAACATCGAATACCAGCAAAAGGAAAATGAAAAACAGGAATTAGAAAAACAAAAGCGATTTTTGGATTCTGTCTATCAGGCAGAATTACGGGATCAAGAAGTCAATTGACTGTAACAAATGCTGATATTAACTACAAATACGTAACTATTTTTTGAGCACAACGTCTCACTTAAAATCAAAGAACAATGAATTCAAAATTTCTATTACCGCTGCTTTCCCTGGCATTTATAGGGGTACTGGCCGTTTCATGTGGCAAAAATAAGGATCTGGCTACCGACGAGCCCAGAGGGATCATCCTGGCCAATATGGACACCACCGTGAGCCCTAAGAATGATTTTTATAATTATGTGAATGGCACCTGGATGAAGACGACCGAA
This sequence comes from Flavobacteriaceae bacterium, assembly GCA_013043825.1. Taxonomy (GTDB): domain Bacteria; phylum Bacteroidota; class Bacteroidia; order Flavobacteriales; family Flavobacteriaceae; genus Aureisphaera. The sequence goes on along the minus strand of JABDNM010000168.1, from coordinate 4,266 downwards.
ATACCGGAAGACCAATCCAGATGGGGTGGCTTCACCGTGCTTCGTAAGAAAACCGACGCTGATGTGTTGGGTATCCTTCGAGAAGCCAAGGAAAGTAATAAGTATTCCGCCGATACAGATCAGGCGAAAGCCATCATGATCTTCGAGAGTAAACTGGATTCTGTCGCACGGGATGCGGCGGGGGTTGAGCCCATAAAAGAAGTGCTTGCCAAGATTGAAGCAGTGCAATCCTTAAAAGACTACCAACGTCTTATCACCGTGAATGCTGTGGAAGTCTCCCAGCCGTTCGTGGGTATTGCTGCTTTTTCAAATCCAAATAATAGCGCTATGAATTCCTGCTACATCACCCCGGGTAGTTTAGGGATGGACCGCGACTACTACTTGAAAACCGATTCCAAATCAAAGGAGATCAGGCAGAAGTATGTAGATCATGTAACCCGGATGTTGCAATATTTAGGAGATTCGGAGGAAGAAGCCCGAAAACAGGCAGAATTGATCCTGAAATTTGAAACTAAGCTAGCAGAACCACGTTTCGATAAGGTACAAAGTCGTGATTTCAGGAATTATAACAACCCCAGATCTTTGGCCCGGGTTGGAGAGCTTTATCCTGCGTTGGATTTCAAAACAGGCCTAAAAAACCTGGGGGTTGAAAAGCAAGTCGATACCGTTTTGGTGATGCAGCCCAAATACATGGAAGTAGTCCAAAAGGTACTTTCGGAAGGAGATTTAGAAACCTGGAAGATCGTAACACGATGGGCCACCCTGAACAATGCTGCTGGAATGCTTTCTACCGAATTGGATAAAGCCAATTGGGATTTCTACAATAAAACTCTGCGCGGACAGCAAAAACAGAAACCCGCAGATGAACGAGCCCTGGCTACGGTTAACAATACAGTTGGCGAAGCCGTTGGAAAGTTGTATGTGGATGCTATGTTCCCACCTGAAGCCAAGGCGAAGGCAGAGAAAATGATCGCGAATATTATCGCAGCTTACCAATCACGAATTGAAAAACTAGACTGGATGAGCGACAGCACCAAGACCAAGGCTATCGAAAAACTAGACAAGTTCACGGTCAAGATTGGGTATCCTAATAAATGGAAGGATTATTCCTCCATGGAAGTCAAGCCTGGCAACTCCTACTATGAAAACATGGTAGCTGTGAACAAATGGCAGTTGGAGGATAACCTCAGCCGAATCAACGAACCGGTAGATCGTGAAGAGTGGGGAATGGCGCCACAAACCGTAAACGCCTATTTCAACCCCTTCAACAACGAGATCGTTTTCCCGGCCGCCATCTTACAGCCTCCGTTCTACGACTACCTGGCCGATGATGCCGTAAATTACGGTGGAATTGGGGCAGTGATTGGCCATGAGATCTCCCACGCCTTCGATGATAGTGGATCAAGATTCGACAGCGATGGGAATTTGGTGAATTGGTGGACCGATTCAGACCTGGAGAAGTTCACTGAAAGAGGAAATTTGTTAGCAGATCAATACAGTGCTATTGAAGTATTAGACAGTGTGTATATCAATGGAAAATTCACTTTGGGTGAAAATATTGGTGACCTGGGCGGGGTATTGGGTGCCTATGACGGACTTCAACGTTTGTATCAGGAAACCGGACGACCCGGAAAAATTGACGGATTTACTCCGGAGCAACGCTTCTTTATGAGTTGGGCAACGGTTTGGAGAACCAAGCAACGTGATGAATATACACGAAATCAAGTTCAAACCGATCCACATTCACCCGGAAGATACAGAGCCACTCAGCCGCTGTTGAATATTGACACCTTTTATGAAGCCTTTGATATCAAGGAAGGCGATGCTATGTATTTGAAACCTGAAGACCGAGTTAGAATATGGTAATCTGTATTCAACAGTATAGAAGGGAGCTCGAATGAGTTCCCTTTTTTTATGTTATGATCAAATCCCTTTTCACCGCCTTATTCAAATAATAGCCGGTAACCACCGTTGCCAGGACATCGGCGATGGGGAATGCGATCCAAACACCAAGAACCCCGATAAAAGGGGGGAGTATTAGTATAAGAGGGATTAGAAAAAACCCTTGTTTGGTAAGGCTCAATAAAAGTGCTGGTACAGCTTTGCCAATGGCCTGGAAGTACGACGCCCCAATCAATTGTACCACGATTACAGGTGTGGCTGCAAACACCCATCGCAAGGCAGACGGTGTTCTGTTTAAGATCTCCAGGTTATTGGCAATGGTAGTTGCATCCAATTGTTCTGAATTACTGATAAATACTGAAACGATCTCGGCCGGGAATATCATGATTATTGCAAAGATCCCCAGTGCCAGGGCTCCGGAATATTTTATGGAAGTGTTGATCGACTCCCGAACCCGGTCATACTTATGCGCTCCGTAATTGTATCCCGCTATAGGTAAAAACCCTTGATTCACCCCTATCACCGGAAAGAGTGCAAACATGAGCATCCTACTAATAATTCCATAGGACGCAACGTCCAGCGCATCTCCGTAGGTAATTAATATATTGTTTAGTAAAACGGTCAACACCGCAATGGTACCTTGCCGGGCAAGGGTCACAAAACTGAGGGCATTAATCTCTTTGACAATAGATCTTTCGAGGAAAAACGATTGAAATTTAAGTCGGAGTTCACTTTTCACCACGAAAAACCAAAATATAAATACGAAGCAAATGAAGTAACTAATAAAGGTTGCCCAGGCAGCACCTGCCATTCCCATATTGAATACTTTGATAAGAATATAGTCCATCAGGATATTACCGAAGGCCGGCAGCAACATGGCATACATGGCGAATTTCGGTTTACCTTCCGCCCGAATTACATTGTTTCCCATCATGCACATGGATAACATCACTATTCCGTAGAGCACAATGCGATAGTAGGTTAATGCGAGCTCCTTAAAAGATTCATCTGCCCCGAAAAATTCGATGAGGTAGTCCTGGAACACCAATCCAAGGACTGCCAAGGTTCCTGAGGTGAAAAAAGTAATTGTAATTTGATTTCCAAAGACGCGCAGGGCCTTTACATTGTTTCCGGCACCCAACGCCCGGGAAAGCACAGAACTCCCCCCTATTCCAACCGCAAGACCTATGGCCCCAATAAAAAAGGTAACTGGTATGACCACCGTGATGGCCGAAATAGCTAGTGGCCCCAGCCATCGTCCCACGAAAATCGTGTCCACGATCATATTGAGCGACATCACGAGTATTCCAATGGAAGCCGGAACTGCCTGCTTCACCAGCAGGCTGCTTATAGAATCTGTTCCCAGGGAATCCGATTTTAATTTCGACATTTAGGCTATGGCAGTTTTAAGGTCGATTATTCGCCATTCCTCGATCCAAGTAGCTAGCAAATCGGCAAAATCGTCCCGGTCGTTCAAGCAGGGTATGGTAGTAAATTCCTTCCCGCCAACTTCGTGGAAGATCTCTTCCCCTTCCATTGCGATCTCCTCTAGGGTCTCCAGGCAATCACTCACAAAAGCCGGAGTGACGATCGCCATTTTTTTAATACCTGCTTTCCCCATTCGTTCAATGGTTCTGTCTGTGTAGGGTTGTAACCAGGGATCGAATCCCAGTCGGGATTGAAAGGAAGTTGAATAGGTCCCTTCCTTCAATTTAAGGGCTTCCGCAACCATTCTTGTAGTCTCAAAACATTGATGTCGATAACAAAATTGGTGCGCAGCACTTGGCGTCACGCAACAGCTATGGTCGATCTTACAATGTGATTTTGTAATATCACTTTTTCGAATATGGCGTTCCGGCACTCCGTGGTAGCTGAAAAGTAGGTGCTCATAGTCCAACCCTTCCAAATGTTCGCGAATGCTCCGTGAGAGTACTTCAATATAGGCCGGCCTGTGATAGAACGCCGGCAAGGACGTTATTTCCAATTGAGGAAAGTGCTGCTGCTGTAATTCGGCTACCTTCACATTGATCGTCTCGGTAGTAGCCATAGCAAATTGCGGATATAAAGGAATGGTAAGAACCTCTTCTACTCCCTGGTCCACCAACTCCTGCAATCCATTTTGTAAAGTCATACTTCCATATCGCATGGCCAGCGCTACGGGTATGTTCACCCGTTCCTGGACCTTTTTCTGAAGGCGTTCAGATAATACGATGAGTGGCGACCCTTCTTCCCACCAGATCTTGGAATAAGCTTCCGCCGATTTCTTGGGTCTTGTATTCAGTATGATTCCTCGAACCAACAGTATCCTGGCCCATTTTGGAACATCAATAACTCGCGGATCCATGAGGAACTCGTCCAGGTATT
>JABDNM010000155.1 GCA_013043825.1 Flavobacteriaceae bacterium | reverse complement strand
CCACAGACCAACGAACAGTTCGCAGGGGTGCTGAATAAGTCGAAGACCATTCTATGGAACGGCCCGGTAGGGGTGTTTGAAATGGAGGAATTCGCGAAAGGGACCATCTGTATTGGGAATGCTGTTGCAGAGGCTACTTCAAACGGAGCATTTAGTCTCGTAGGAGGGGGCGACTCGGTCGCTGCGGTAAAGCAATTCAATTTGGATGATAAGGTGAGCTATGTCTCTACCGGAGGCGGTGCCATGCTTGAAATGCTTGAAGGAAAGAACTTGCCCGGAATCAAGGCTATTCTGGAGGATTAATAAGGGCTGTACGTTAAAATTCTTGTCCAATCTCAACAATTCCCTATTTTTGAGAAATTTCGAGACCAGGAACTCGTTACACACTTATGCGAAGATATTTGATCATCCCACTATTTTGCCTATTTGGCATAGTATTGCACGCCCAGGAATTTCCAGCCACAACAGTGGATACCATCCAATCTGAAACTGAACTTCCCACCACAACTATACATACCGTGGACTCTATCACCGTTGTAAAAATAGACAACGACCTGCCTACTACGATCATGGCAACCAAATCCAAGGATACGGTTATTTTTAATTTGAAGGATGACGCCCTTGCCCGAAAGTTAGACTCGGTATGGCTCGAAACCCTCTATAAAAACGATTTATTCGATGAAATCTACGGCTCTGTAGCCAATTTGAACTACGAGCCCGTTGAGTATGAAGAACTGCCCACAGAAGTGCTTAAAATGCGACTGGAAGAACTTAATGCGCGAACTCCCTTCAATGTAGAATACAATCCTTCTCTTGAGAGTGTGATCAAGGGGTATCTCAAGAATCGGCGCAAGTCTTTTGCACGATTGATGGCCTTGAGCGATTACTACTTCCCAATGTTCGAGGAAGAATTGGACCGTCAAGGCCTTCCACTGGAAATGAAGTACCTGGCGATTGTTGAATCTGCTTTGAACCCCAGAGCCACTTCCCGAGTTGGAGCAACAGGACTATGGCAGTTCATGTTCAGTACGGGAAAGCTATTCGGTTTGGAGGTGAATTCGTACGTGGATGAGCGGTCAGATCCGATCATGGCTACAGAAGCAGCTGCGAAATACTTAAAAAGCTTGCATAAGAGCCTTGGCGACTGGGATCTTGCGCTGGCGGCTTATAACAGTGGACCCGGGAACGTTTCAAAAGCGATCCGCCGTTCCGGAGGATACAGGAACTACTGGAACATTCGGCAGCATTTGCCTCGTGAAACAGCCGGTTATGTGCCTGCATTCCTGGCAACGATGTACATTTTTGAATTTGCTGAAGAACACGGTTTCAAGAGCAATGGTCCGCGCTATCCCTATATCGCGACCGATACCATCAAAGTCAAGAAAATGATCTCCCTGGAACAGGTTTCACGACTTGTAAACCTGGAGATTGAAGAACTCGAGTTCCTGAACCCCTCCTATAAACTGGGGATTATCCCGGTGATCAAGAATGAAAATTATGTACTCCGTTTGCCAGTTGATGCTGTTGGAAAGTTCGTGAGCAATGAAGAAGCGATCTACAATTTTGCAGCCAAGGAGTTTAACGATCGCGAAAAGCCGTTGCCGCAATTGTTTGAGCAAAGCGACCGAATTCGTTATCGGGTGAGAAGTGGAGATTATCTGGGTAAGATCGCTCAAAAATACGGAGTAAGCGTGAGCAAGATCAAGCGGTGGAACGGACTTAGGAGCAATCGCCTGCGAATAGGTCAGCGACTCACAATCTATCCCAGGAAACTCAATACAAGGCCTGTAAATACCAAGAGTACCGGCTCCGCATCTAACGCAGGAGCAAAGACGTATACCGTTCGAAGCGGCGACTCGTTGTGGAGTATTTCACAAAAATTCCCGGGTGTTACCGTGGATCAATTGAAAAAGTGGAACGATATTAGCGGTAGCAAACTCAAACCCGGAATGAAGCTTAGGTTGCATAAGTAGTTCCAGTTCAAACCTTATTGAATGAAATTAATAGTAAGTATTGCCCTCATCCTTCCTCTGTTAGTCATGTCATGCACAGGCGGCTCATCTTCAAAAAACCACCGATACCTTCCGGAATCTGTAGGCCGCATTAACAACTTGCAGGTCGTAGTTCCCAATGATCTTTGGAACGGGGCTGTTGGTGAAAAGATTCGTGAGTATTTCGCGGCTCTCACCGATGGCCTGCCACAGCAGGAGCCTATTTTTTCTATCAACCAGATGACCCCGGAAGCACATGAAGGATTCGCTCGCAGCTCGAGAACTATCCTGCATGTTCAATTGGGCGAACAGGACACACTTCGGCTTAAGACCGACATTTATGCCCGGCCGCAAATAGGTGCATTTATCACCGGTACTTCGGAAGAGGCCATCATAAATATCATCGAGAGGGAACAGGAGCGCATCATCAACGCATTTAAAGCCTCTGAAATCAGCGAGCGACAACGCCGAACACGAATTGCCATGCTGAAGGTTGACTCCCTCAAAGAGCGATTTGGATTGAGCCTGGAGTTGCCGGCTGCTTATCGCGTAGCCTCTGCCAGCGATGATTTTTATTGGATTCGAAAAGACTTAAAAGACGGCACAACCAATATCTTGATCTATGAAGTTCCATTGACCACCATCCGACAGGATTCGTCGGTGATAGGTGATATCATTAAAATGCGGGATTCTATAGGCTCCAGCTACTTACCAGTGGAAGAGGATGGCCTTTTTATCACTGAAGAAGCGTATGCGCCATACCTGTTCAGTTCGGAGATCGATGGTAAATTTACCTATGAAACCAAGGGAATCTGGGAGGTTAAAGGCGAGTTCATGGGAGGTCCTTTCGTCAACTATGCCGTACGGGATGAAGAAAACAACCGCTATCTTGTGATGGAGGGTTTTACTTATGCTCCTTCCGTAGAAAAAAGAGACTTACAATTTGAGCTGGAATCCATATTGAAGTCGGCTAAACTTGAATGAAATTCTGAAGAAACAATAAAAAGCCCGAGATATTTTTATATCCCAGGCTTTTTCAATTCAAAATATTCCTTGAATTTATTTCTTGTCTTCCAGTTTATCGCTATTGTCTTCTTTGGAAGCATCCTTGAATTCCTTGATGCCACTTCCAAGTCCTCGCATTAGCTCCGGGATTTTCTTACCACCAAATAGCAGTAAGACAATGACAACAATAAGTGCTATTTGCCAGGGGCCGATAGCTAAAGGTATGATGAGTGCGTTCATTTTTTAAGAAATTTATAAGACAAAGGTAACAAGAATTCCTTACATACAACGTTTTCAAACTAACTTAAGTGTGGGGTGAATTATCATCTATGTCAATGGCTTAAATAGTCGTTCGAAAACCATATTTCACTCCATGGCGTATTGGGGCTAAACCCTTACATTTGCATACAATTGGTCCGTTTTATGGCACAAAAGGGAAAAAGAAGAAAAAAATTTAGGAAGAAGCTTTTGCACAAATACCGTCTGGTGGTGCTCAACGAAGCTACTTTTGAAGAGCGTTTTTCCTTTAAATTGAACCGGCTTAATGTATTTGTATTCAGCACACTGTTCGCGGTTTTCCTGATAGCGTTCACGACTATTTTAATTGCCTTTACTCCTTTACGCGAGTATATTCCAGGGTATTCCTCAACCTCGTTGAAAAAACAAGCCGTGAACCTCACCTTCAAAACCGATTCGCTACAACAAGCCCTCAGCGTAAACGATCAGTACATAGCCTCCATCAGAAAGGTCTTAACCGGTGATGTGAAAACTGTAGATTTTAACAGGGATTCGGTGCTGGAAGCGGCACAGCGTGATGTGCAGGTGGTCAATCTTAGTCCGTCCAGACAGGATTCTATCCTGAGGGAATTTGTATCCCGTGATGACAAGTATAATCC
>JABDNM010000152.1 GCA_013043825.1 Flavobacteriaceae bacterium | reverse complement strand
TGCTTACTCCGGGAACTCCCGGCAAATGATTCGAATAATCAAAGCGGATTAACGTCCGGACTTATTAAAACAATTATAAACCCTCCTTGGATCCTCGAACCATGGAGGGTTTTTTTGATCTTCACTTTTCCGCAACAAGGATGGAACGAAAATCCTTTTGCCCTGCAAAAGATTGCAGAGACAGCCTGGTCCCGTGAAGTAATACCCATATACTTCATGGGAGTTGCCCAAAATATCCTAGGAGTGAAATAGCGATCTTAGTATGATCTTAAAACCATTGAAAAGCAAGAGGATTGTTGCCCCCATTGCGATGATCCCTAATGGAAGAAATAGGTACAAAGGGATAGTCTCCTTGTTCAGGAAAGCGAAGGTAAGTATGTAGGTAGTGAGGACCAATAAAGGTAGTCCAAGCGCCAATCGTTTCAGTCCCTTTACCAAAAGCTGTTTGTTGGTGTGTGATTGTCTAGGTTCTTTCATCGCGATAAGCTTTAACCGCCTTGCGTACGCTGCCATGTTTTTCCAGTAAATAAGCTGCCTCGTCTTCCATGACATCCAATTCCTCCATAATCATTCGGGTTCCACGATCCACCAATTTATTGTTGCTCAGCTGCATGTCTACCATCTTATTGCCTTCCACACGACCCAATTGGATCATGGCAGTTGTAGAGATCATATTGAGTATCAATTTTTGGGCGGTTCCCGCTTTCATCCGTGTACTTCCTGTCACGAATTCAGGACCCACAACCACTACTACAGGATATTGTGCAGTCTTAGCAAGTGGACTACCTTCATTACAGGTAATACAACCGGTTGAAATGCCATTTGCATTGCACTGTTCCAGTGCGCCAATAACATAGGGCGTTGTACCCGACGCGGCTATACCTATAACCACATCTTTATTAGTCACATTGACTGCCTGAAGGTCCAGCCAACCTTGCTCTTTTGAATCTTCCGCGAATTCTACTGCCTTCCTAATCGCCTTATCACCTCCAGCCATCAAGCCAATAACCAGTCCGTGATCCACACCAAAAGTAGGTGGACATTCACTGGCATCCACGATGCCCAGCCTGCCACTCGTACCTGCACCTATATAAAACAGTCGTCCGCCATTTTTGAGTTTTTCAGAAACCAGTGTGGCCAATGCTTCTATTTGAGGCAAAGCGCGCTCCACACTTTTTGGAACGGTTTTATCTTCCGAATTGATGCCTAGCAACAATTCCCGGACTGACATACGCTCCAGGTCGTCGTAGTTTGAACTCTCTTCTGTGGTTTTAGAAAAACTCAATGTTGTGAACTTTGGCTCCTTCAAAAGTAAGGATAAAAGCCTATATTTAGGGAGCTTTATAAAAATTAGTCGGGTACTTGGGAACCCGATTTTCGCTAACCAACCAACATCTTCCATGAATTGGCTTGATTTTACCATCGTTGGGATCTACATTCTTTTCTTTCTGGGAATGGGCTTCTTTTTCAAGGAGAATAAAGATTCCAAGGACTACTTTCTAGGGGGTCGCAACATGGGATGGTTCCCGCTGAGTCTCTCGACCATGGCGACGCAGCTTTCGGCCATTAGTTTTATTTCGGCCCCAGCTTTTGTGGGCTTGAAACTGAACGGAGGTATGAAATGGCTCACCTTCGAATTCGCTGTTCCCCTTGCGATGATCGGTATTTTATTGTTGGTGATTCCTCCATTGTTTCGATCGGGGGTAGTGAGTATTTATGAGTTCGTGGAACGCCGCTTCTCGGCTTCCACCCGACTTATTCTTAGCGTTGTATTCCAACTAAGCCGGGCACTGGGCACGGGGGTGATGGTGTATACTATAGCGATTATCCTGCAGGCGGTTTTGGATATAGAATATGTTTACACCATTCTCATCATTGGAATCATAACGATAATTTATAGTTTTTTCGGAGGGATGAAGGCCGTGGTGTATGGTGATGCCATTCAGATGTTATTGTTATTTGGCGGGTTGCTGGTTTGCTTGATCTATGGCTGGTACCTGGCTGATGCATCGGGTGGATTGGCAAATGGTTTTTCGCAGGATCGCCTGCAAGTGATCGATTTTAACTTCGGAATTGGAGAAGGAGAGGAATACGGTTTCTGGCCCATGATCCTTGGTGGGTTTTTTCTATACGTTTCTTACTATGGCTGCGATCAAACCCAGGCGCAGCGCATGCTTTCAGCAAAAAATGAAAAGACGATCAGGCAACTGTTGCTTGCCAACGGATTACTGCGTTTTCCGGTAGTGCTGGTCTATTGTATTATGGGTCTACTCATTGGTGCGTTGGTCACTTCCTCCCCCGACTTTTTTAATGAGATTGCTGCTATTACACAAAAGTATTTCCCCAAAGAGGCGGCGAACGGAGGGATCAAGGCAGATCTTATGATACCGGTTTTCATTATCAAATACCTGCCACACGGCTTCATTGGGCTGCTCATGGTGGCTATTCTCTCGGCGGCCATGTCTTCCTTAAGCTCGACTGTGAACTCATTATCGGCGGTTAGCGTCGAGGATTTTTTCAACCGGGGTAAGATAAAACTGGAAACCAAACGTTATATGTTCACTTCGAAGGTTGCCGTGATATTCTGGGGAGTGGTCGTTCTGGCTTGTTCTTTTTTATTCGGGGGAAATAAAAATACGGTGATCGAGATCATCAATGCCATTGGATCGGTGTTTTATGGTCCTGTGCTGGTCACCTTTTTGCTGGCAATATTTTCGAAGAAGGTAAATCATATAGGCATGAATGCCGGAATTATTGTCGCAGTGCTAATAAATTTGATCTTCTCCAAAACCATGCAGGAGATCGTTGGGCTTGATCTGGGAATCGATATCTTTTGGATCTGGCTGAACTTTACGGGAGTGATTATTTCCCTGGTCGTCGCCTACCTGGTAACGTTTCTTACCCGGGCAGCGCCCAAAAAAACCGGTGGGATCGCCTTCAAGATCAAGCGAACCGACGTATTTTCGAAGGAAGTATATATTCTGGCGGTCTTCTTCGTAGTGATACTCGTATTCAGCTACTATGTTCCACAAATATTCAGCTAGTATGCACGTGCTTATTGCCCCCGATGCCTTTAAGGACAGTTTGAGTGCTGCGGAAGTAGCGGAAGCTATGGAAGAAGGGGTAAAAACTTTCTCACCGGGAGCGAAATGTATGTTTATTTCGGCATCCGATGGCGGTGAAGGCTTTTTAAATGCCATCGCCAGGTACATCCCTAACCTGAAAGTGATAACCACCCAGACTGTTGATCCTCTGGGCAGAGCGATCCAGGCAGAATATCTGTACGATGAAGCCGAGGCAACTGCCTTCGTTGAACTGGCAAGGGCTTCTGGGCTCGAATTACTCACTAGGGACGAACGAAATCCTGTGTATACTTCTACTTTTGGCACAGGAATTCAGATAGCAGACGCGATCTCCAGGGGTGCAAAGAAAGTCTATTTGGGAATAGGAGGCAGTGCGACCAACGATGCCGGTACAGGAATCGCACAAGCGCTGGGCTTTCGGTTTTATGCTTCGGAAGGGGAGTTGGTAGAACCCATGGGGGCCAATCTTCATAAAATAACCCAAATAGATCCCATGGGATTTAAAATTGAAGGGATCGAGTTCTACGCGATCAATGATGTGTTGAATCCTCTCTTCGGAACGACGGGCGCTGCACAAACCTATGCGAAACAAAAAGGAGCCTCGCAAAATGAGATTGGGCACCTGGATAAAGGTCTTGAGCATCTTTCAGCGGTGGTTAAACGACAGTTGCACAAGGATGAGGCAATGACCCCCGGCTCGGGTGCTGCAGGAGGTACTGCCTATGGCTTAAAGTGTTTTCTCAATGCAAGTTATCTAAGTGGCACATCCTTTATACTGAAATTGAGCAATTTTGAACAACTGCTTTCAGAAAAGGATATTGATGTAATTATCACAGGAGAGGGCAGGATCGATGCACAAACGTCTTATGGTAAATTTGTCTACGGTATCGCACAGGAAGCATTGAAATACAATGTGCCAGTGGTAGCAGTTTGTGGAAAATTGGATTTGAGCCATGCGGAATTACAAAGTATCGGACTGCAAAACGCCATGGAGCTCTTTGACGCTAACCGCTCCATTAGTTATAGTTATGAGAATGCGAAGGAACTCATCGCGATCAGGACAACGGCTTTACTACGGGAGATGTAGGGACTACTCGAAGACGATCACTTCCTTGAATTCATGGACTATGGCAAAATACCCCAGGGCAAAGTTGTCTGGATTATCGGTATTGTTGGAGTTGTTGTTATTGTCGATCTCACTGGCGTTGATGATATTTCCGCGCACCGTAATAGCCGGAGTCTCAAAAGGCCCGAAGGGACCTTCGCTTTGTTCGATCAATTTGTTCATATAGTTGTAAAAGCTTTCATCTACACCCATGATGCTTATTTCTACCTGGTCACCCGGTTCGATCTGGTCATCATAGAAATACGAAAAGCTGAATTGCTGCCCCTGGTAAAACTCGTCTTCGGTAACCAGGAAGTTGGCAAAATCGAAGTCGAAAAGGTAGAAATCATCTCGTTCGTCACTATCGGTGAATGTAATAATCACCTCGGTGTCGTTCTCATCAAATAAAATGCCATCACCTTGCTCCACAGAATCCAGGGGTACCGTTGGAATTAATTTCGCATTGGCAACATAAAAAGTATCTTCAAAATCCACTTGAAGGAACCACCGGTCTGTGAGGAGTTGATTGGTGGGAAACAATCTGCTGTAGATCCCGGACCCGGGCTCTTCCTCCAGCAGAACCTGCCCTTTACCTCCGGGATTATCCAGATTGCTCATGGTTACCTGTTGCAAATTCGCGGGAGGTACAGTCTCGAAAAACGAATTGGTCTCACTCACTTTAACCGTTACAAGCGTAGAAGTTTGGGTAGAATCAACTCGGATCAATGCATCGATTATAAGACGTGGATCTTCAGAAGGTAAGTCAACTTCTATCACATCTTCGCAGGATGCAAGTCCTAACAAAAAACTCGTGGTAATTAAAAGTATTAATGTCCGCTTCATCATCTTAAAATTTAAAATTATAGGTCACCGCCGGAACAATTCCGAAGATGGAAGTTCGCACCGCTTCATTGACCCCGGTGTCCTGATTTTGTCTGAAATTGATCGAGGCGGCATTCATTCGATTATATAAATTGTAAATGCTGAATACCCATTCCGACTGCCATTTCCTTTCCCTATTCTTCTTAGGCGTTAAAGTAGCCGAAACATCGATGCGATGGTAATCGGGTAAACGCTCCAAATTCCGAAGACCATAATAAGGAATAACAAGATCCTGAAAAACGAATTGGCCAATAGGGTAATTGGTAGGTCTTCCGGTTTGAAAAATACCGTTGGCATTGAAACTCCATTTATCGTTCAGCTCATAATTGGCATAGATGGAAACATCGTGTGGTTTGTCGTAAGGTGTGTTGTACCATGCGCCGTTGTTTATTCCCAATTCGCCCTCGGTTCTTCCTGGAGTACGCTGCTCTGATTTTGAATAAGTGTATGCCAACCAGCCCTGCAACTTACCTGTGTTTTTCCGAAGGAGCAATTCGGCACCATAGGCCCGCGCTTCACCATTGAGGATCACTTGCTCGATGGAATTATTAGCGATCAAGTTGGCACCATCGATATAGTCGATCCTGTTCTGAATATCTTTGTAAAATACTTCTGTTTCCAGGGTATAATCTCCGTTGAAGAGATTTTTAAAAAACCCGAATGCATATTGATCAAGCAACTGTGGTTCCACGAAAGGGCCGCTGGGTGTCCAGACGTCCAGAGGTGTGGGAGAACTGGTATTGGACAACAGATGGAGGTACTGCGATAATCGTGTGTAGCTGCCTTTGATGGAGGTGTCCTCGTTAAAGATAAAAGAAGCCGAAATCCTGGGTTCGAAGTTGGTGAATGACGCCAGTTGATCACTTCTACTGGACTCGACTACCGAAATTGGTTCTGCTTCCTGGTAGATCAGGAGAAACGGATCGAATAGTACAGGATTGTTGTTGGCGTAGACGTTGATCTCATCCTGTCCGAAGCGAATAAAATGACTCACTCGTAGTCCGTATTCAACATTAAGGGCATCGGTAATCTCATGCTCAACATCGATATAAACTGCCGACTCATTGGCGTATTTTTTAATTAGTTGTTCCTCCAGGATCCCGGAATCGGGGCTATTGGGCTTGATCTTTCCCGGGTTGAAACTATAATAGATGTTGTTGAGGCCATAATTGATTTGCAGCTTATCTGTGATATAATGTTTGAGGTCGTACTTCAAGTTGAAATTCTGAATTCCCGAGTTCCATTCAAATCCTACAAAATCCAATTCAAGTCCGTAGAAGTAATCTGAATAGATGAGTGACAGGTTAGAGAAAAGTTGATCGGAAAAAATATGGTTCCAACGAAAGCTGACCACTGCATTGCCATAGCTATTTACAAAACTCTCAGAGATACTAAAGAGATCCCTTCCGAAGTAACCAGAAAGAAAAACGCTGTTTTTTTCATTGATTCTGTAATTCAGTTTGGTATTGAGATCGTAGAAGTAGGCACTGTTATCAATATTGAACAGTGGCAAAAACAGGTGAGCGTAGGAAGCCCGGCCACCTACGAGGAAGGCTGCCTGGTCTTTTACAATGGGGCCTTCTGCCAGTAGCCTACTGGCAACAGCGCCAATTCCCCCATTGAAGCTCAGCTTCTTCATGTTTCCTTCCTTTTGAAAGATCTCCAACACCGAAGATACCCGTCCTCCGTAACGGGCAGGGATACCTCCTTTGAATAATTTCACATCTTTTATTGCGTCGGGATTAAAGACAGAAAAGAACCCAAATAAGTGCGACGAGTTAAATATGGTTGCTTCGTCAAGGAGGATCAGGTTTTGGTCCACGGCTCCGCCCCGCACATTAAATCCCGACGACCCTTCACCCGCATTGGTGACTCCGGGAAGCAAAAGCAAAGATTTCACTACGTCGGCCTCTCCCAGAACGACCGGGATACTTTTAATGGTTCGGGTGGTTAGAGTGTTTACACTCATTTGAGGCGCCCGGATGCTGGCCCGCTCCACATCGGCGCTAATAATTACTTCCTCAAGCTGTTCGGCATCAACCGCCAGCTCTATGTTTTGAACGATATTCTCCTTAAGAGTTACTACTGTTTTCTTTGCTGTGAATCCCAGGCTACTGTAAACTACTTCATAAACACCTTCCGGCAAGGTGATCGAATAAAATCCATATTCATTGGTGATGGTTCCGGTGCGAAGTTCAGA
Source organism: Flavobacteriaceae bacterium (assembly GCA_013043825.1). Lineage (GTDB taxonomy): Bacteria > Bacteroidota > Bacteroidia > Flavobacteriales > Flavobacteriaceae > Aureisphaera. Next base: position 16,307 of record JABDNM010000152.1, on the reverse strand, counting down.
GATGATTACGTTTACCCCTATGAGGGTTTCTCCGGTGGCAGTTTCAGTTACAATTCCACTTAGGGTGAACTTTTGCTGTGCAGATGCCAGTGAGCATCCCAACATCAATAACAGTATGATCAGTTTCCTCAATAGTACGATTTTGGTTCGTAAATGTAAAGCACAAAAAAAAGCACACCAATTAGGAGGGCATTTTTAACAATATAGTCGATCTCTATACTTGGCTAATAATGTTGTTCAATGTTACGCTCGGGCGCATTTGTGCAATAACCAAATCGTCAACGGGCTCATAATATCCACCAATGTCAACTGGAGCTCCCTGAGCAGCATTCAGTTCGTCCAGAATCCGTTGTTCGTTTTCTTTTAATTCCTTGGCTACTTTGGAGAAGCGCTCTCGCAAGGTTTCATCACGGGATTGGGTTGCCAAAGCTTGTGCCCAGTACATGGCCAGGTAGAAGTGACTTCCCCTGTTATCGAGTTCATTCACTTTTCGTGAAGGACCTTTTTTGTTCTCCAGTAATTGCTCTACTGCCTCGTCCAGGGTTTCACTAAGGATAATGGCCCTGGTGTTATTATACCGATCTCCCAAATGTTCCAGCGAAACCGTGAGCGCGAGAAATTCACCCAGGGAATCCCAGCGCAAATGACCTTCCTGCACAAATTGCTGAACATGCTTGGGCGCCGATCCCCCGGCACCTGTTTCGAACAACCCGCCACCGTTCATAAGAGGAACAATGGAAAGCATCTTGGCACTTGTACCCAACTCCAAGATGGGAAAGAGGTCGGTTAAATAGTCTCGCAGTACGTTGCCGCTCACCGATATGGTATTTTCACCCGCCTTAACACGCTTCAGTGTGTATTCGGTGGCCTGGATGGGAGACATGATCTTGATTTCTAATCCTTCGGTATCGTGATCATTTAAATAGGTTTTTACTTTTGCGATTAGCTGGTTGTCGTGTGCGCGATCTTCATCCAACCAAAATACGGCAGGCCAGCCGGTTGCCCGGGCGCGGCCAACAGCGAGTTTCACCCAATCACGAACAGGCGCATCTTTTACCTGGCACATGCGCCAGATATCACCTTGTTCGACTTGGTGCGAAAGAAGTGAATTGCCATCCTGGTCTAAAACATTCACCGTTCCGTTCGCAGGGATCTCGAAGGTTTTGTCGTGTGAACCGTACTCCTCTGCCTTTTGAGCCATGAGGCCTACGTTGGGAACAGTTCCCATGGTCGCAGGGTCCAATGCCCCGTGTTCCTTGCAAAAATTGATGGTTGCTTCATAAAGACCCGCATAACTGCTATCCGGAATCACTGCCTTAGTATCCTGAAGTTTACCTTTCGAATTCCACATTTGCCCTGAACTCCGTATCATGGCGGGCATGGACGCATCGATAATGATATCACTGGGAACGTGCAAATTTGTAATTCCCTTGTCGCTGTTTACCATCGCTATGTCCGGACCTTTTTCTAATACCGTCGCGATGTCGTTTTCTATGGCTTTCCGTTTTTCCAACGGAAGTTCTTCCAATTTAGAGACCAGGTCTCCAAATCCATTGTTGACATCAACGCCGATCTCTTCGAAAGTTGTGTGATACTTTTGAAATAATTCAGCAAAGTATACCCGAACTGCATGACCGAAGATAATGGGATCGCTTACTTTCATCATAGTTGCTTTCATATGCAGTGAAAATAAGATCCCCTCTTTCCTTGCATCTTCAACCTGGGCTGTTAAAAAATGAATCAACGCCTTTTTGCTCATTACCGTCGCATCCACGATCTCTGCCTCCTGGACCTGAACGCCATCCTTCAAAATTTTTTCGTTTCCTGCAGGATCCTTAAGAATAATTCGCAGGTTTCCGGCCTTGGATATGGTGACAGCTTTTTCGTTGTTTCTAAAATCGCCGTCACTCATGGTTGCGACGTGGGTCTTGGAATCTTGACTCCATGCCCCCATACTGTGTGGATTTTTTTTCGCGTAATTTTTGACCGCTTTGGGTGCTCGTCGGTCACTATTTCCTTCGCGAAGGACTGGATTCACGGCACTTCCTTTTATCTTATCATATTTGGCCTGGATCGCCTTCTGGGCGTCAGTTTCAGGTTCTTCCGGGTAGTCGGGAATTTGAAATCCTTTCGCTTGTAATTCCTCAATAGCCGCCGTTAGTTGCGGAATGGAAGCACTAATATTTGGTAATTTGATGATGTTAGCCTCCGGCTCTTTCGCCAATGCGCCTAGTTCAGACAGGGCGTCATTCACCCGTTGATCTTTATTTAGAAATTCTGGAAAATTAGCGAGGATCCTGGCTGCCAGCGAAATGTCCTTGGTTTCAATTTCGATGCCACTTCCAGCGGTAAACGATTTTATGATGGGTAGGAGGGAATGAGTGGCCAGGGCCGGTGCCTCATCGGTTTTGGTATAAATGATCTTCGCGTTCTTGGTCATACGTAAATATTTTGAAAAAACAGGCTAGGTTCAACCCACCTCTGGTGCAAGTATTGATTCCATATCAGGGCTGCAAATATAGGGATTTGTAGAGGTATTTTAAAACAGTTGAAGGGTATTGTAATGAATATGTCATAAAACAAGAAAAGCCATATCATTGTATTGCTACAATCACATGGCTTCTTGTGAAATGTACCGTTACCGACTAACCGCCTAGGGCGGATCGAGGCAAGATTATTATACCCTTGCAGCCGTGATCCATCTCAAGAACAGAGAATTTTTGAATCTATTGATAATAACCAATCTATGTTCCAAAGTCTCTGTTCAACTTTCCTTCCTCTAGTGGCTTCTTCGTCTTGCGACATGCCCACCAGGTCAAACAATTCCGGAAAGTTTTATAAAGAACGTTACTTTATGTGTCCTCCCAAGTTGCCTCGTTCAGACCCATCTAGGCAGGTTGCCCTACTTTCGATGCATCGCCACAGGTTGCCCTGTTTTGATTCGTCTAAAGTAATCTAAGAATTGTAATTTCCAAATTTTACAACCCATTAAAAACTAACATTTTATTAACGTAGGTTATCAACAATTGTCAATAAAAAAGCGATGTTGGTTAAACATCGCTTTTCTTGGTATCTGGTCGGTGCTACTAACTCCTTTTCTCACGAATTCTCGCTTTCTTACCGGTAAGTCCTCTGAAATAGTAGATACGTTTTCTTCGTACACTACCTTTTTTATTGATCTCAATTTTTTGCAATGCCGGCATATTGATGGGGAAAATTCGTTCCACCCCTATGGTTCCGGACATTTTACGAATGGTAAAAGTTTGGGTTGCACCTGTACCTTTCACCTGGATCACCGTTCCCTTAAAGAACTGCGTTCTCGTTTTGTCGCCTTCACGAATTTCATAGTACACGGTAATTGTATCACCGGCTCCAAACTTTGGAAATTCTTTCGAGCTTACAAATTCATCCTGTACATATTTTATTAAGGATTCCATTTTAATCGTTGTTAATGTTAGGTTTACAACAACATACACGCATCTCGTCAGAGGTTGGGGTAAATCGATTGCAAAAATAATGCTTTTTGACTAGTGAACAAGTGAAATTCTTATTTTTTTAGGGCGTTCCCCGCGCCCACCCCGGGGCCGTATCAGCGGGTCGGGCCATCGGCTGTATCTGCAAAGGAGAACCCAGTTCTCTTTACAGGATGCCGCCTCTGTCCCTAACGCGAGCTAAAGCTTTGGAAATAAATTCAGGAATTTCTTTGGGATAGGAGCATTCACTTTCAATTTATTTCCTGTGACGGGATGCGTGAATTGAAGGGTATGAGCATGCAGGTAAAGTCCCTTCCCTGCGACCCGGCCATCCTTGGGTTGATAAGTGGCATCTCCAAACAAGGGAAAGCCAAAACCCGCCAGGTGTCTCCTTATTTGGTGCCGTCTCCCTGTTATGGGACGTACCTCCAGTAAATTCAAACACGTGTATCGCACACTGGAGATTTCTTTCAGTTTATGAAATTCTGTGCGACATTCTTTTCCATCGATCAGATCTTCAATGATCCCGGAATCTGACATTTTTCCACAGGTAACCGCCAAATAAGTTTTTCGAATGTCACGTGATTCAAATTTTTGATTAAGCGAATGTACGACGCTCACCGTCTTCCCAATTAGCAGCGCACCAGTGGTTGGATAGTCCAGCCTATGGATGGGCTCGGGGTGCTGTAGTGCATCGAATTCTCCACTTCGTTTCAACAAGCTCGATAGACTATTTTCTACGGTGAATCGTTTGTTCCCACTCACCAGGATGCCTGCGGGTTTGTTCACCACAGCCAGGTAGTCGTCTTCGAACAATACTTCCAGATCCAAATGGATGCTGGGCCGTTTATGGCTACCTCCCCGAAGAAGATCGATTCGCTCTCCACCCGTGATCCAATCTCCTGTTTTTCCTTTGTCGGAATTTACAGAAATCCTACCGCGTTTGATAGCCTTCTTAATTCCTTTTCGAGAAACAATGGTTCTGAATATGCCAACAGCGTATTCCTGAAGACGCACACGCTCCCCAAGCGAAGGAACATGATGTGATTCCAGGACCACGTTCTGACTAGCTTTCATAGCTCATCTTTTGTTGCCAGGTTCTTTTTAAAACAATTACTATTGGCCATACCAACATACTGACCATAATTTGGAGTACGCACATAACCTTTATTTTGGTAGAACGCAATTGCATCGGGCATTCTGCTTCCTGTTTCTAATCTGGCAATTCGGAAACCTAATTCCCTGGCCCAAAGTTCCAGTTCCTGAAGTATCTGGCTGGCAACTTTTTTACCTCGCTCATCATCTCGCACATACATACGTTTTATCTCCACCGCACAATCATCGATTATTTTGAATGCTCCACAACCTATGGCATGCTCATTCAAATAACCCACTACTACATGATGCAAGGACTCGATGGTGTTAAACGTTTTATAGAAATCATGATCCTCTCCGTCAATAATTTTCAAATACGTATCGAGTTGCTTTACTAATTCAATAAAATGGGGATCCTTCGCTGATGTACGTTTGAGGACAAACATGGGGTTTGAATCTTATTCGTCTTTCAACAAGTCGGGTCGAAGTTCCTGGGTACGTTTCAGTGCCTGTTCCTCTCGCCAGGCTTCGATCTTGGCTGTATGTCCGCTTAGCAAGATATCAGGAACCTTCCAACCCTTGTATTCGGCGGGACGTGTATAGATAGGTGGTGCCAGCAAGTTGTCCTGGAAGGAATCGGTTAAGGCACTGGTTTCATTGCTTAGTACTCCCGGAATCAACCTGATAACCGCATCACATAAAACAGCCGCTGCCAATTCACCACCGCTCAACACAAAGTCCCCGATAGAGATCTCACGGGTCACAACATGTTCCCGAACACGTTGGTCCACCCCCTTATAATGCCCACAAAGGATGATAATATTTTCCATCAGGGAAATCTCATTGGCTGTGGTCTGAGTCAAAGTAGTTCCATCCGGGGTCATGTAGATCACTTCCCGGTAGTCGCGTTCCAATTGGAGCTTCGAGATACATGCATCGATTGGCTCTATCATCATTACCATTCCAGCTCCTCCTCCAAACTGATAATCGTCTACTTGCTTATAATTGTTGGTACTGTAGTCCCGTAAATTATGAAAATGGATCTCTACCAATCCTTTTTCAATGGCTCTCTTCAGAATAGAGGCTTCAAACGGACTTCGCAGCAATTCGGGCAATACGGTTATGATATCGATGCGCATTAAAACAGCTCTTTTTTCGACTTGCAACGTTCTATGGAGGTCTTGGCACGATCCAATACACCTTTATCCAGTGTATTCATTCCCGCTAGCCTGTAATGCTCTATAGCCTCATCCAATTTTCCCTGCTGCTCATACATGATAGCATATTCATTATAAATGGTCGCTTTGGTGATACCCGGAATGTTCATGGCCCGATCAAGCAGATCCTTCAATTCGTCCCATTTGCCCAGGGTAGAAAGTAAAATGGCGTAATTATAATAAACACTGGGGTACATAGGAGTTTTCTCAATGCACAATTTGTATAGCGTTTCCCCTTTTTCATACTCCTTAAACTTTACCTCGTATAGATAGCCTAGGTGGTTGTATGCCTTCCCAAAATTGGGATCAATATCGATGATCTTTTCAAGGAGGTTCGAGGCATCTTCGTATTTTCCATTTTTTATTTCGAGGTTGGCTTTGTCCAGCATTTCCTCGAGTTTGGTAAGATGGTCCATGAATTCAAATTTAAAGTATAAAAATACGAGAATTAACAGAGACTAAGCCTTCCATGTGTAATGATTTACGTCGACATCCTTTTTCCAACCCAGGCGCTTATATAGTCGTTGCGCCGGATTATCAACCGCAGTTTCAAGGGTGAGCCCCTTGCCCCCAGTATCTCTTGCGAATTCTTTGGCGTGCTCCATCAGGGCCTGGCCCACTCCCTGATTTCTTGCTGATGGATGAACAAACAGATCATTCAGTATAAAGGTGTTTTGTAAAGAAACTGAGGAAAAGCTGGGATACAATTGTGTAAAACCAAGCGCCTGGCCATCGTCTCCTACGGCCATGAAAACAACAGAATCTTCCTTCAGCATTCGTTCCGCCAGGAATTTACGAGCAGCTTCAAAATTGGAGGGTTGCTTGTAAAATACACGGTAGGCATCGAACAAGAGAACAAGATCTGAAAGATGGCTGGAATTTGCTCGTTCTATCTTCATAATTGGAATTTATAAACTTAAAAGTAAGGAATTTTCTATCGGCTAAAGTGTTGGGTATAAGAACGGTTTTCTTTTTCTATCTTTAGGCAACAATCAAACTATCCTCTTCATGAAACGCAGGTCTTTTATAAGAAAGTCGGCTGCCGCAAGTGCAGCTTTTACCATTGTCCCCAGTTTTGTACTTGGAGGTAATCATATCCCGCCAAGTGATACACTGTATCTTGGATCGATTGGTGTGGGAGGTCGTGGTGGCGGAGTTTGCAATGAATTATTTGCCACAGGCAAAGTGAAGTTTGTAGCTCTTTGTGACGTTGATCAGGTACGGGCAGGAGGAACCTTAAAAGCGCACCCGAAGGCGAAGAAATATAAAGATTTCAGAAGATTATACGATAATCACTTAAATGAGATCGATGCGTTTTCGGTAGCAACTCCAGACCATACACATGCGGTGATCGCTTTGCCATTCATGCGAGCGAAAAAACACGCTTATGTCGAAAAACCACTCACCCATAACATTTATGAAGCACGGCTCATGGCAAAGGTTGCCGCAGATAATGGAATTGTCACTCAAATGGGTAACCAAGGTGCTTCCGGAGACGGGATACGACTGGCGCAGAAGTGGATCGAGGAAGGTGTAATTGGAGTGGTCCATCGTGTTGATTGCTGGACAAATCGTCCGGTTTGGCCTCAAGGCTTTCGAAGCATTACGAAAGCAGAACCCATTCCTGAAACGCTCAACTGGGATCTGTGGTTAGGCCCGGCAGCCATGCGACCCTTCAATTCCAACTATCTTCCGTTCAAATGGCGAGGATTCTGGGATTTCGGAACGGGTTCCATGGGAGATATGGGCTGTCATATTATGGAGACGCCCTTTAAGACCCTCGGACTTCAATTTCCATATGAAGCAGAGGCCAGTTGTACTACCATCTGGTCCGGAGACTTTGTGGAAGCCGATTATAAAGGAACTTGCCCTCCCTCTTCCATCGTTCGATTGAAATTCAATAATGAAAAACATGGAGAGGTTTCCTTGAATTGGTACGATGGAGGTATAATGCCCGACCTTCCGGAGGAACTTGGCGACGGAGAAAGTCCGGGTGGCAATGGCGGCGGAAGTATTTTTTACGGAAGTAAAGGTATCATGGTTACCGATACCTATTCGGCCAATCCGCGTTTGCTTCCATCAAATCGTATGAAAGAAATGGTAGTGCCAAAACCCACTCGGAATAATATGGACGGAGGGCATGGGGCCGAATGGGTGAATGCAATATTGAACGGGGGAACCACTTCTTCGCCATTCTCTTACGGAGGACCGCTAACGGAAGCTGTTTTAATGGGAAATCTTGCGATTAAATCGTATCAGCAAAAAGTTTTGAAAGAAGGTAAAAAACCAACCGACTGGCAACCCTTTGATTATCCTGGAAGGCGAACTATTAAATGGGATGGAGAAGCCATGAAGGTCACCAATTATGACTATGCCAATCAATGGGTAAAACGTGATTATCGACAAGGTTGGGAAATATAATGTATGGAACACAGAGCTAGATCAATACGAACTTTCCTTGGGGCGAAAAACTTCCAACTATCAAGACAATTTTATTCTGATTGGGGTTTTGAGGAGGACCGGATCTCGGAAAACCTGTCATTTTTTCATTCACAACGATTCGGTTTTTACCTCCAAGACTACTATGTAAAAAAGTGGGTGGATAATTCCATGGTATTTTTGGAAGTTGACGATGTTGAAAGATATTGGGAAGAATTAAGTAATCTTCGACTGGATGAGAAATACGATAGGGTGCGCATTATTCCAATTAAAAAATTTGATTGGGGACAAGAATTTTATATACATGATCCCTCGGGAATATTGTGGCATGTTGGAGAATTTTTTACCTAGCTGTTGTAAAATATAAAACCCTTCGAAGCTCGAAGGGTTTCATTTTTATAACATAGACTTTAAGCAGGCTACTTTAATAATAGGTATAACGTCTCACCTTGGAGATGTATTTAGCCAGGCGGATGACCTGATGACTGTATCCGTATTCGTTATCATACCAAACATAAAGAACAACATTCTTACCATCTTCGGTAACGATCGTGGCATTACTGTCGAAAATAGCCGGAGCAGATGAGCCTACGATATCGCTTGATACCAATTCGTTGTTTAAACTGTATTTGATCTGTTCCACAAGATCTCCCTCGAGTGCATACTTCTTCATGATCGCATTGATACCATCTTTCGAGGTGGGCTGCTCCAGTTCAAGGTTAAGGATAGCCAAAGAACCATTGGGAACGGGAACTCGGATCGCGTTGGAGGTCAATTTACCTTCGAAAGATGGTAAAGCCTTACTAACAGCTTCCCCAGCTCCGGTTTCGGTGATCACCATATTTAAGGCTGCTGCTCTTCCTCTTCGATATTTCTTATGCATATTGTCCACCAAATTCTGATCGTTGGTGTATGCATGTATGGTTTCCAAATGACCGTGAACCACACCGAAACTATCCTCGATAGCCTTGAGTACAGGTGTAATGGCATTGGTGGTGCAGGAAGCGGCAGAATAGATATTAGTCTCTTTGGGATTGTGTTCTCCATGGTTTACCCCATGTACGATATTGGGCACTCCTTTTCCGGGAGCAGTAAGAAGCACTTTACTAGCACCTTTCGCAAGCAAATGTCTGCTAAGCGCTTCCTTATCCCTGAATGCGCCTGTGTTATCAATGATCAAGGCATCTTCAATGCCATACTTTGTGTAATCTATCTCCTCCGGGACATTGGCCGAAATAATGTGGACTGTTGTCCCATTGATCACCAATGCATTGTTCTCAATATCGATTCCTACCGTACCAGGAAAATCTCCATGCACAGAGTCGTACTGCAACAATGAAGCTCTTTTTTCCAAAACCGTTCGATCCACTTCACCTCGTGTGACAATAGCTCGTAAACGCATTTGATTCCCTTTGCCTGTGCGGGTCATCAATTCTCTGGCCAACAACCTACCAATCCTTCCGAAGCCATAAAGAACAACATCTTTGGGTTGGATATTTTTCTGGTCCTTGGCATTCTTCAATTTATCACTTACAAAAGCAACAGCATCCTGGTACTTGTTATCTTCAAGGTGGTATTCGAAGGTAAGTTTACCAATGTCTAGTTTGGCTGGAGGAAAGTCCAATGTCTTAATCGCCTGGGCGATTTCAACTGAATCAAAAATGGAAATGGGCTTCTGAACAAATTCCTTCGCATATTCATGTAAGTTCAAGATCTCACTTACGTTACGATCGATCAATTGATTTCGAAACAGGACCAATTCAATGGATTTGTCGTACCAAAGATCACTAATGATCTTAATAAATTCGACGGTAGCCTTTCGGCGATCTGTTTGAAAGGAAAGTTCTTTTTCATAAACTTCATCAAAACTCATAGTTGTTTTTTTAGTTCTTCAAATTATTGAAGAAATTAGGGTTTGAAAATTTTTGCAAAAGTACGTAACTAAAACGTTTTCGTAAAGCAAATGGTGAATAAAAAAACCCGTGAAATATTCGTTCCACGGGTTTCAACTTCAATTTATTATTCTATCTGAAAATGAAATTGTTCAAATCTCCATTTTCCTGTTTGAAGGTTATTTTAATTGCGTCACCGTATGCATTTTCACGAATGACCTCTTTGACGTCGGATATATTGCGTACCGACTGGTCATTGATCTTTACAATGATCGAACCTACCAAATCTCTTCTAAGGTCTATTGCCGAAGCGTTCGAGATCAAGACTCCATTGCTTAATCCGAAGGATTTCAACTGGGCCTGGTTCGCATTTCGAACCTCCAACCCTAGTTCTTCAATTTCATAGGTCTCGATTTTTATCAGGGTAACCGGGATGACACGTTTTCTGCCATTGCGAAGAACTGTAACGTCCACGATGTCATCGGGTCTCTTGGAACCAAGGTATCCTGCGAGATCGGCAAATTTCGTAATTCGCTGTCCGTCCACTTTCTTGATGATATCTCCTTTCTTGATTCCGCCTTTTTCGGCTCCACTCCCCATTTCAATACCATTCACATATACGCCTTCAGTTTCCTTAACTCCATAATATTCTGCGCTGGCAGAATTCAAACTTCCACCGGTAATTCCCAGAATACCGCGTTGTACTCCTCCAAATTCCATAATATCTTCCACGATCTTGCGGGCGGTGTTAGAGGGAACGGCAAAAGAGTACCCAACAAAGGATCCGGTTTCGCTGGTAATGGCTGTATTGATTCCTATTAACTGACCTTCGGTGTTCACCAAAGCTCCACCACTGTTTCCACGATTCACAGCAGCATCGGTTTGAATAAACGCCTGCGGATTACCATCGGTTTCGTTTAAATCTCGCGCTTTAGCACTCACGATTCCCGCTGTGACGGTAGAGGTGAGATTAAAGGGATTACCCACGGCCAAGACCCATTCACCAATTTTCACATGGTTGGAATCTCCAAACGGGACAAATGGAAGTTCTTTCTCCGGTTCAATCTTGATGAGGGCAATGTCGGTCTTTGGGTCGGCACCTATCAAGGTGGCTTTGAACGTCTTGTTATTGTTCAGTGTGACTTGTAATTCGGTAGAGTTGTCGATCACATGATTGTTGGTAATGATGTAACCGTCCGGGCTAATTATAACGCCGCTTCCTGTACCGATCATGGCTCTGGGTGAACCTCGGAAGAAGTCTCTCATTGTAGTGGGGGCCGCATTTACGGTGATATTTTTTACGTGAACCACCGCGTGAACGGTCTTTTCGGCAGCTTCGACAAAGTTAATGCCTGAAGTGGCTGCCTCAAGCGGAGTGAAAGTGGCTGGTATAAACGAGGGATTCTCAGTTTGTTCAACAACCGCAAAGGGAGTTTGGTCTTCGACGAAAAGCTTATACCCTCCCAAGGTCATGGCTCCGGCTATCAGTGCTACTGCAAGTAATCGAAATGTTTGTTTCATAGGGCTTCGGTTTATAGATTCTTAAAAATAACTCTTTAAAGACTTTCCTATTGTTAAATGGTTTCAGTTTTAACTCCTATTTAACACCACAAACCGCATCGTGGAAGGAGTTGGTTTTTATACCTTTGCTTTCCATGGAATTCGAATTCTTCAAATACCAGGGAACAGGAAACGATTTTATCATCATCGATAATCGTTCCTTATTTTTCCCCAAAAATGATACCAAATTGATCGTGCAACTATGCGATCGAAAATTTGGCATTGGGGCCGACGGGCTCCTGTTGCTGGAGGATCATGAAACAGCCGATTTCAGGATGGTTTATTTCAATTCAGATGGTAAGCTGAGTTCAATGTGTGGCAATGGGGGACGTTGTATTGTTCACCTGGCCCGTAAACTTGGAATTATTCAGGAATTCGCAACATTCGAAGCCATCGATGGAACGCACGAGGCGACTATTGAGAGTGACATAGTTTCATTGAAGATGAGCGACGTAAATGAGGTAGAAATATCGAACAACCATGTCTTTCTGAATACAGGCTCACCGCATCATGTCACCATGGTTGACAATTTGTCTGATTTCGATGTCTATTCAGAAGGAAAAAAGATTCGCAACGATTTATACGGAAGGGAAGGAGCTAACATAAATTTTGTAAGTCCTATCTCAAAATCAGCTTTTGCTGTGCGAACATACGAACGCGGGGTTGAGGATGAAACCCTCTCATGTGGTACAGGGGTGACTGCCGTGGCTATCGCTATGCATGCAATGGTGAAAACGGAATCCCAAAAAATCGAGTTGCGAACACCTGGAGGGACACTTGAAGTTCGCTTTAAAAAGATAGATAAGGGCTACCAAAATGTGTATCTCACTGGACCGGCTACATTTGTATTTAAAGGACATTGGAAATGATCACACTGAAAAGAGACCCAATATATTTGCGGGCACTGGAACCCAAGGATCTAAATTTTCTATATGAATTGGAGAACGATGAAAGTGTTTGGGAGGTGAGCAATACTGCTAGTCCGTACAGTAAATTTGTATTGAAACAATACCTGGATAACGCTCATAAAGATATCTATGAGGTGAAACAACTGAGGCTGGTGATTTGTACTTCAGAAGGCGATGCAGTTGTTGGTTTTATCGATCTTTTCGAATTCGATCCAAAGCACGATCGTGTTGGATTGGGGATCATTATTTTTTCTGAAGAAGATCGTCATCAGGGGTATGCAACTGCTGCGGTGGAAGCTGTCTGTGATTATGCCCGGGAACATTTAAAAGTTCACCAGTTATTCGCGAACATAGCCGAGGACAATTTGGCGAGTATTCAACTTTTTGAGAAGCTGGGATTTGTTCGTTCCGGCCTGAAAAAGGATTGGGTCCATTCCGGGGGAAGCTATAAGAACGAATTATTTTATCAATACTTTCATGAAGAATCTTAAGAAAATATTACTAGGTGTCGCCTTGATTGGAATGATCGCAATGGCTGTATTCGCCTACTATGTTTATCAGAATATTCTGGTTCCCAACACGGCGTTCAACAATGCCGAAGCCCATGTTTATATCGAGACTGGGGCCAGTTTTAATGAAGTGAAGGAGGAGTTGGAACCCTTGTTGAAAAGCATCGAAACATTCGAACGTGTCGCAAAACGAAAGGGGTATGTGAACAACATTCGGCCAGGGCATTATATCATCAAAAAAGGAATGAATAATAATGAGATCATCAACAGCATTCGTATAGGAAGAGTACCTATTAAAATTCGATTCAATAACCAGGAACGACTGGAGAATCTGGCGGGTCATCTGGCAAACCAATTAGAGACCGACAGCATTTCGTTACTTCAGGCGATGCGTGACTCTAGTTTCCTTAAAGCAGCCGGTTTCAACTCAAATACGGCCTTGGGGATGTATATTCCCAATACGTATGAGATCTATTGGACCACTTCCGCAGTAGAATTCAGAGACAAGATGTTGAGGGAGTATAATTCGTTCTGGAATGAAGACCGGAGTGCCAAAGCCGAACAATTAGAGTTAAGTCGGGATGAGGTAATGGCACTAGCCGCTATTGTACAAAAGGAAACCACTAAGGTGGAAGAGCGACCCAGGGTCGCAGGGTTATACATCAACCGGATCAAGCGCGGAATGCCGTTGCAAGCAGACCCAACGGTGATATACGCCAAGAAGCTCACCGATGGAGACTTCGATCAAGTGATCAAGCGTGTACTGAATGGTGACCTACAAATCGATTCAGAATACAATACCTATCGATACGGGGGAGTGCCGCCCGGACCGATCACCATGCCGGATATTTCTTCCATCGATGCCGTGTTGAATTACGAAAAACATGATTATCTCTACATGGTGGCAAGCATACAAAATTTTGGTTACCATAAATTCGCTAAAACCCATGCGCAGCATGTTCAGAATGCTGTTGAGTACCGACAATGGATCAATAACCAGGGCGTGAATCGATAAGGGATTGACATTACTTCAAATTTGGTTCGATAACTCCATAGGTCCTTATATATTCGTTTTTTACACTTCTTTTAACGAAAAATAAGCGGTTTGGCGATGAATTCTTCCGTTGGGCTAAAAGTCAGAAAATTCCTATGTTAAAATTAAAAAAAGTAGGAAAATACATATAGAATTGACGTATGTTTATGTGTATAAAGTCGTTTACTACTTTATTTCATTTCTCCAAATCCTAGCTATTTCTATCCTACTTTTGTTACAGATTTGTTAACGAAAGCGGCATTTCGTCTATTTTCATTATGGTTTTAACAAAGATTAACAGATATCACTGTAAATCTTTGAAATAAGTAGTACTTTTGCACGCTAAAATTAAATCAGGGAGCTTCTCTGGTTGAAATTTTGAAATGATGAAACATAAACTAGTCAGAATAGGATTTTTAGTCGCGGTGATCGCCTTGATCACTTCTGGTTTCGTATCCAAAAATAACGTTGACCTGTCTCATTACTATTTTAATGAGGAGGCCATATGTTATCACGTTCCCACCAAGGATGAGGTGGTCGATAATTCCGGGGACAGGGTTTTCAGTCTCTATTTGGGGAAGTCGTATTTTGGATTTAAAGAGGCCTTGGCATTTAAAGAATCACAAGGGCGTTATTCCGTTATAAATAAGTATGGATATATGGGGAAATACCAATTCGGTAAATCCACCTTAAAACTGTTGGGAATCTATAATGCTCAAAACTTTTTGGCCGACACCGAATTACAGGAGGAAGCCTTTTTCGCGAATACCTCTAGAAACAAGTGGATCCTTAGACGGGACATCAAACGTTATGAAGGACGTTATATTGGTGGAGTTAAAGTTACAGAATCGGGGATATTAGCTGCGGCTCACCTCGCCGGGGCAGGAAATGTAAAAAAGTTTCTTCGAAGTGGGGGAGCAGTTCAATTCCAGGATGCCTTTGGAACAACGATCCAATACTATATGAAAAAATTCTCAGGGTACGATACCTCTCTGGTAGTGCCTGAAAAAAGGCCTAAAGTGCTTTAAAAATTATTTGTGAATAATGAACAAGGTGGGTCTCTTATTGAGGTCCACCTTTTCTTTTTTCCATTCCTCTACGGTTTTTGTTCGAATGAACTCAGATGGTAAAGTAATGTCACAGGCAATGCACAGTCGTGTACCTGCATTTAATGTGCTTAATAAACTTTCCATCATTTGATCGTTGCGGTATGGAGTTTCGATAAAGAGTTGAGACTGATCGTGTTCCGAAGAAAGTTTTTCCAGACGCTTGATCATGGCTTTCCGCTCTTGCTTGTCTATTGGTAAGTATCCATTGAAAGCGAAATTTTGTCCGTTGAGCCCGCTAGCCATCATAGCCATCAAGATGGAAGAAGGGCCTACCAAGGGAATAACACGAATGCCTCTGGCATGTGCTTCGGCAACTACAGTAGCTCCTGGATCTGCTATACCCGGACAACCCGCATCACTCATGAGACCTACGTTTATACCTTTTAAGCAGGGTTCCAGCATGGCTGGGATCTCCAGGGGGTCGGTATATTTGTTAATGAGTGAGAATTGGAGATCGGGTTGTGATTTTCTAGGGTGTATACTCTTGATAAACCTCCTGGAATGTCGCTCGTGCTCTACAATGTAATGGTCAATTTCCTCAACGGCTTTCTTTACCAGGAACGGAAGCACCTCCAGGGGGGGAGTGTCACCCAGTGTGCATGGAATAAGGTATAGATTACCAAGTTGGGGATCCATTCCTTACTGAATCACTAGTTTTTTAACCACGGTGCCCGTTTCCGACTGAATTCGCACCAGGTAGATTCCAGCGGCCAGCGATTTTATATCAATTTGAGCTGAAGACGAGTTTAGGTCCTCTTTTGAAAAAAGGAGGCTTCCTTTCAGGTCCGACAATCTCAAACTCTGGATACTGTCACCTATGATCTCAAGATTCACGACATCTTGCGCCGGATTCGGATATATTCGCACTTCAAAGGAATCCACATCGTTCGTGCCCAGTATTTCTCCCTGGATCTTTAAAATAGTACCATTGTAATTCGCAACATAGAGCTCGCCATTCATGTCTTGTCCAAACGAAGACCAGTTACCTCCGAAGGTTCCCAGGTTGTTGAAATTTCCTGCGGGATCCACCGTAGCGATCAATCCGGTAGAGAAGTCACCACAGATATAATAC
>JABDNM010000150.1 GCA_013043825.1 Flavobacteriaceae bacterium | reverse complement strand
CTTCTACGATCTTATGGATATGATCAAATTGTTCTTCTGGGTGGTTGGGATATGTACCATTATTGCAGGAGTAGTAGGAGTGAGTAACATCATGTTGATCATCGTAAAAGAACGAACACGCGAGATTGGAATTCGGAAGGCGATAGGGGCTCAACCCTGGTCTATCATTTGGATGATCCTTCACGAATCGATCTTCATCACGGCATTTGCAGGATTTTTGGGCCTCATTGTTAGTATGGGATTGCTGGAGATCATCGGGCCCAATATTGAGATCGACTATATCGTAAATCCCTCTGTCAACTTTAATATCGCACTTGCCACTGTATTCGTATTGATCGCAGCCGGAACGTTAGCGGGATTTTTCCCGGCCTGGAGAGCTGCGCGTATTAAACCGATCGAAGCACTTAGAGAAGAATAAGTATGTTTAATAAGGACCGTTGGAGCGAAATATTGGAAGCCTTGAGCAGTAATTGGTTTAGAACTGTGCTTACCGCTTTTGGTGTGATCTGGGGGATCTTCATTCTGGTTATACTCCTTGCTGCCAGTAAGGGGCTGGAGAATGGTGTGAAGGCAGATTTTGGAGATATTGCCACCAACACTATGTTCATGTGGACCCAGACCGTATCCAAACCCTATAAAGGATTGCCCAAGGGTCGAAGGTTTCGCTATCGTATTGGCGATGTGCAGGCAATTCGCGATAATGTGCCTAATCTTCGCTTCGTCTCACCGCGAAATCAGTTGGGAGGATTTGGAGGTAGTAATAATGTTGTAAGAGGTTTAAAAACAGGAGCCTTTAATGTTTATGGTGATTACCCCGAGATCATCAAACAGCAGCCTATGGACATCACCAGTGGCCGCTTCATTAACTATGGCGACATCAATGAAAAACGAAAGGTCGCGGTAATTGGGGAAGGAGTAAAAACGAGCATGTATGATCTGGGGGAGGACCCCATTGGGACGTACATAAAGGTGAATGGCGTCAATTTTGTGGTTATTGGAACTTACAAAAAGAAATCACAGGGCGGAGACAGTGAAGAAGATCAAAAGGAGATTTACGTTCCTTTCACTTCTTTTTCTCAGGCTTTTAATCAGGGTGACAAAGTAGGATGGATGGCCATCACGGCCGAAGATGGTTCTTCTATAACCCAGTTGAAGGAGCAGGTATTTGATGTGATCAAACAGAGGCATACGATTCACCCCGAAGATGACCGAGCCATTGGAAATTTCGATCTGTACGAGCAATATATGCGGATAGAAGGACTTTTCTTTGCGCTTACGTTCATCGCTTACTTCGTAGGCTCGCTTGTATTGATATCGGGGATTATTGGAATTAGCAATATCATGCTAATTGTAGTGAAGGAACGAACCAAAGAAATAGGAATTCGTAGGGCACTTGGCGCAACGCCATGGTCAATTAGAGGCCAGGTTTTATTGGAGTCTATATTCCTTACGATCATTTCGGGAATGGTAGGCATATCATTTGGAGGGTTCATTATATATATCATCAACGCCATATTGGATTCGGTTGGGCCGGTGGATATGTTTGCCAATCCGAGTGTCGATATTGGTGTGGTGATTACCGCTTTGATTATTTTAATTATTTCAGGACTAGCAGCGGGATTAATACCCGCTCAAAACGCAATAAAAGTAAGACCGGTTGACGCGCTGCGCACCGAATAATCAACAAATTAAATACCATGAAAAAAACAATTACCGTAGTTATTCTCATATTGATAGTCGTCATCTTCAGTGCGTTTTTGTACTACTTCTGGCAAAAGAATCAACAGGATCCGGTAATCTATGAAACCGAACAGGCTTCGGTCGATACCATTGTAAAGAAAACAGTGGCGACCGGAAGTATCGTCCCCAAGGAAGAAGTACTTATCAAACCAAATATCTCCGGTATCATCGACGAGATCTATGTGGTAGCCGGTGATGTGATTAAGAGCGGGGAATTGATCGCCCGCGTAAAGGTGGTGCCCAATGTGAATACGCTCAATTCGGCAAAGAACAACATCAACGCAGCTCGAACCTCTGTGGAAACCGCACGACTGGCACTGGAGAGCGAAAAGAATATCTACGAACGGCAAAAAGAGTTATTTGAAAAAGGAGTGATCTCGGCCAACGAATTTGATAACGCACAATTGGCCTACAATCAGGCGAAGCAACGGTTCAATCAGGAGAAGGTTGGACTCAGCGGGGCACAGCAAACCTTCGATATAGTAAAAACCGGAACCGCCCGCGGTTTGGGGGC
>JABDNM010000149.1 GCA_013043825.1 Flavobacteriaceae bacterium | reverse complement strand
TACGATCCACGGCCAAACGCTCTTTCTTAGATAGGGTGTTGAAGGTACCATCTTGTTTCATTCGATCGATGGAGGTCATTTTCTTAACCGCCTTTCGAATGGTCACAAAGTTAGTCAACATACCACCCGGCCATCTTTCAGTGATGTAAGGCATGTTAGCATTTCTTGCCTTTTCAGCAACGATGTCCTTCGCCTGCTTTTTGGTGGCAACGAATAGGATCTTTCGTCCACTAGCCGCAATTTTCTTCAAGGCCTCATTGGCCTCTTCCAATTTTGCGGAAGTCTTATAAAGGTTGATGATGTGGATCCCATTGCGCTCCATATAGATATACGGTGCCATGTTTGGGTTCCATTTTCGGGTTAGGTGTCCAAAGTGAACACCCGCGTTAAGGAGTTCCTTAACTTCTTTGTTGTTTGCCATTTTGTTTTAGTTTACGTTCTGCAATAGTAATAGCAACCTGGCCTTCGATAGAACCGAATTTTTTGGTTTAGATGCTAAACTAACTCCACCTGAGGTGGATAACAGCTTGATTAAATAAATATATGAACTTAGTAACTCGAGCAGGTATCTCGAAGGGAGATACCTGCTCGAGTTGGTATTTTAACGTTTAGAGAACTGGAATTTCTTACGAGCTTTCTTCTGTCCGAATTTTTTACGCTCGACCATTCTTGGATCTCTGGTCATAAGACCTTCCGGCTTCAGTACAGTGCGATTTTCTTCATTCACTTCACACATGGCGCGTGAAATGGCTAAGCGAATCGCTTCCGCCTGTCCCGTGATTCCACCGCCATATACATTCACTTTAATGTCGAATGCTTTTTCGTTATCGGTCAAGGCCAACGGCTGCTGTACTTTGTAACGAAGGGTTGGAGTGGTAAAATAATTATCTAGTTCGCGATTATTGATCGTGATATTACCTTTTCCTTTACTTAGGTAGATACGAGCAACGGCGGTTTTTCTTCTTCCAATTTTGTGAATAGTCTCCATTACTTGATGTCGTTAAGGTTAATGGTTCTTGGCTTTTGTGCTTCCTGATCATGCTCAGCACCCGCATATACTTTAAGATTTCTGAAAATGGCGGCTCCCAGTTTGTTCTTTGGTAGCATGCCTTTAACAGCTTTTTCAACAACTCTCGCAGGATCTTTTGCATATAATTCCTGAGCTGTAAGTGAACGTTGTCCGCCAGGATAACCTGTATGACGGATGTACTCTTTAGCCTCCCATTTATTGCCAGTCAATTTGATCTTGGCAGCATTTGTAATCACAACATTGTCACCGCAATCCACATGTGGTGTGAAATATGGCTTGTGTTTTCCACGAAGTAATTTAGCAACTTCGCTTGCAAGACGACCCAATGTTTGCCCGTCCGCATCTACCAATAGCCACTCCTTATTTACGGTGCTCTTGTTGGCAGATACTGTTTTGTAACTCAATGTGTCCATTTCGTTTTTTGTCAATCGTTAATAAATCATTGTTTTCCCCCTAAAAGGGCTGCAAATGTACCACTATTTATTTGAAAAACAAGCGACGAGAATTCAATTATTTACCATTCTTAAAAAAGTTAAAATTCTGCAAATTGTGACATAAAAGTGTCACTTATCAATTTTCTTATAGTCTTTAAATCATCAATCTAACTACTAACTTACGATGGCCTTCAGCAAACTAATCACTTCTTTAGCCTTTCTATTTTCTTTTTCTATCCTCTTCAGCCAGACTGACACCACTGATGTGGCGACACCTGTGTCTTACGATAAGCGGGTTTATACCACGGCCTCAATTGCGGGGACGGAGGGAATTAATATCGATGGCATATTGGACGAAGCTGCCTGGGATCTGGTAGATTGGTCTTCAGATTATGTGGAATTTCAACCGGATGTGGGCACCGAGCCTACCGAACAAACCAAGATCAAAATAGCCTACGATGATAAAAACCTGTATGTGGCTTTTAAATGTTATCAAAAGGATCCGAGTACCATCGAACGGCGCATGGGAAGACGGGATGATTTTCCGGGCGATTGGGTAGAGATCAATATCGATAGTTACAATGATGACCGTACCGGTTTTTCTTTTACCATTTCAGCCTCTGGTGTGAAGGGAGACGAATTTATATCAAACAACGGAAATTTTGATGATAGCTGGAACCCGATCTGGTATGCAGATACCAATATAGACACCGAAGGCTGGACCGCGGAAATTCGTATTCCACTGAGCCAATTGCGTTTTGGAAATGAAGAAGAACAAGTTTGGGGTTTACAGTCAACACGCCGTTATTTCAATAACGAGGAGCGTTCACTTTGGCAACCGCTCCCGGCCAACCCTCCAGGTTGGGTAAGTGAGTTCGGTGAGCTGCGTGGTATCAAGGGCATCAAACCACAAAAACAATTGGAGATACAGCCTTATACGGTGGCTCAACTGGACACTTTCGAGCCTGAAGCTGGAAACCCATTTCGAGACGGTAGTGATACCAAGATAACGGGGGGCCTGGATGCAAAAATTGGAATTACCAATGACCTTACACTGGATCTAACCGTAAATCCCGATTTCGGACAAGTAGATGCCGACCCCGGCGCCATCGCACTGGACGGGTTCGAGATCTTCTTCCAGGAACGACGTCCCTTCTTCGTAGAGAATAAGAATGTTTTCGACTTTAGAGTTGGAGGTGGTGCAGACAACCTTTTCTTCTCCAGGCGCATTGGAAGAACTCCACAAGGATTTACAACGGCAGATGGGAGTAAGGGTGAATTCGAAGATTTTCCAAACAACACCACTATTTTAGGTGCTGCCAAATTCAGCGGAAAAACCAAAGACGGTTGGTCTATCGGACTTCTTGAGAGCGTCACCGACAAGGAGTATGCCGATATAAGATTGAACACAGATCAGGCTGTATTAGACGACCTTTCCGAGGTGGGAGAACCCAGGGAAGAGCTGGTAGAACCACTGACCAATTATTTGGTGGGTCGGGTTCAGAAGGATTTCAATGATAGAAACTCTTTTATAGGCGGAATTTTTACAGCAACCAACCGTAAGATCGAAGGTAATTTGGATTTTCTGCGTGAAAGTGCTTATACCGGTGGAGTCGATTTTCAGCATAATTGGAAAGAACGGAAATATTATGCAGTAGGGAAATTCACATTCAGTAATGTGAATGGAAGCGAGGAAGCTATTGAATTAACACAAAACTCTCTTACTCACTTATTCCAGCGGGTCGATGCTTCTCATGTTGAGGTGGATCCTACAAGAACTTCTTTGACCGGTACAGGGGGGAGTTTTGAGATTGGAAAAGGCGGTGGAGGTAATTGGCGGTATAATTTCGGGGGAAATTTTCGTTCTCCTGAAATTGAACTTAATGACCTTGGATTTTTACGTCGGGCCGATCAGATAACCCAATATGCCAACATACGCAGGTTATGGAATAAGCCGACCAGTTGGTTCCGACAAGCGAATGTGGGGTTGAACCAGTTTACGCGGTATGATTTTGAAGGCAATTACAATCGAATTCAGTATGAAATAAACAGCTATGTAAATTGGAAAAACAACTGGTGGACCGAATTTGGAGGGGCTCACAAACCACGTATCTACTCAAATTCAGTGCTACGTGGAGGCCCCCGATGGCGCTGGAACCAGGAGAACTTTTTCTTTTTATTTTCGGGGACAGACATGCGTAAGAAATTATCTATGCATGCCGGGTATGTGTATTCCGGAGCCAAACAAAATAATTTCTCGTTTCAGCGTTATGTATTGCGGTTCTTCTATCAACCGCTAAATTCATTGAATTTCCGCCTTGTCACGGAATATGAGACCAACCCAAATAAAACCCAGTATGTCACCGAAAGCGCCTTCAACGGCACTCCCCGTTATATTTTAGGCGAGATAGATAATGAGTCTCTAACTACCACACTTCGGGTAAACTATAACATCAACCCAAATCTTACGGTCCAATATTATGGCCAACCCTTTATATTTAAAGCCAAGTTCAACAACTTCAATTATGTGAACAATCCGGTGGCCAAGGATCTTAATGATCGCGTAACCTGGTTCGATAACAATCAGATTTCATTGTCGGAAGGGGTTTATTCTGTAGATGAAGATCGAGATAATGTAGTTGATTATCAGTTTGGAAATCCCGATTTTGCCTTTGTACAATTCAGATCGAACCTGGTGGTTCGATGGGAATACATACCAGGTTCAGAGATCTTCCTGGTTTGGTCCCAGGGAATTACGGGACTAGGTGATGTAAACAACAATTTCGGAAAGATCATCGACAATCAATTGTTGAGTGCCCGGCCACAAAATACCTTCCTGATCAAGGCAACTTATCGATTTGTGCTTTAGAGCAACGCTGCTTGACGATTTTCAAATGTCATTAAGCGAAAACACTAGTCGCCATAGGCCTTGAGCCTTGCTAAGCTCAAAAACAATAGGTACTTTTAACCATACTTATGTTGGAATGTAGTCTTTTCGCCACCAAAGTATACTGTTTTCATAATTTAAAGGATGATAGCGTCCCTTCGGATCCCCACTTCGGAGGGATTTTTAATGCGCCTCCAGCCAGTTGTCACCCATCCCCATATCAACATCCAACGGCACAGCCATTTTATAGGCAGATTCCATCTCCTTTTTAATGAGTTTTTTGAGTTTGTCCAATTCAGGCTTATGGGCATCAAATACCAATTCATCATGGACTTGTAACAGCATTTTACTTTTATATTTTCCTTCTGACAGCTTTTTATGGATATTGATCATCGCGATCTTAATGATATCGGCAGCAGATCCCTGGATGGGCGCGTTCACGGCATTTCGCTCTGCGGCTCCTCGCACCACAGCGTTTCTGGAGTTGATATCTTTCAAATACCTGCGTCGTCCCAAAACCGTTTGAACATACCCATTTTCCCGTGCAAAATCCACCTGTTCACTCATAAAGGCCCGAAGCTTGGGGTAAGTTTGATAATACAGGTCGATCAATTCTTTAGCCTCTGTTCGAGAAAGGTCGGTTTGATTACTTAATCCGAAGGCAGAAACGCCATATATGATCCCGAAATTAACCGTTTTGGCATTTGATCTTTGAGCGCGTGTCACTTCTTTGAGAGGGATATTGAATACTTTGGCGGCTGTTGAAGCATGAATATCTTCACCATTCTTAAAGGCCTGAATCATATTTTCCTCTTCGCTTAAGGCCGCTATAATTCGCAGCTCGATCTGTGAGTAATCTGCAGCAAGCAGAACATGATCCTTGTCCCGGGGGATAAAGGCCTTTCGTACCTGTCGCCCGCGTTCAGTTCGAATGGGGATGTTTTGCAAATTGGGATCGTTGCTTGCCAGCCTACCTGTAGCTGCAACGGTTTGCAGATAGTTGGTGTGGACTCGATGGGTGCTAGGCTCCACTTGCTGCGGGAGAGCATCCACATAGGTACTTTTTAGTTTGGCAAGTCCACGATAGGCAAGCACATCGGCTATGATCTTATGGTCTTTCGCCAGGTAGGAAAGTACATCTTCTGCAGTAGAATACTGGCCGGTTTTGGTCTTTTTGGGTTTGTCGATCAATTTCAGCTTTCCGAAGAGGATCTCACCCAATTGACGTGGGGAGGCAATGTTGAATTCTTCACCTGCCTCTTTATAAATATCGACCTCCAATTTCTTGATATCCTTCTCCAATTCCGAAGAAAGTCCGTTAAGGAAATCCTCATCTAGGTTGATCCCTTCCAATTCCATATCTGCCAATACTCGAAGCAACGGAACCTCGATCTCATCGAACAGCTTCTGCGTATTCGCTTCACCCAATTCATTCTGGAAATGTTCTTTTAATTGCAGGGTTATATCTGCATCTTCGACGGCATATTCTGTTTGCAGGTCTACGGGGACCTCCCGCATGGATTTTTGGTTTTTACCTTTCTTTCCTATCAGGGCCTCGATCGAAACCGGGCTGTAATTTAGGTAGGTCTCTGCCAATACGTCCATATTATGCCGCATGTCCGGATTGATGAGATAGTGTGCGAGCATAGTATCGAATAGTTTACCCAGCACCTCAACATTGTATTTTGCCAATACTTTGATATCGTATTTCAAATTCTGACCCACCTTTTCTATTTTTTCCGATTCGAAGAAGGGACGCAGCTGTTCGATTAGATCCTGCGCCTGGTCGCGGTCTTCCGGAAAGGGCAGATAAAAACCTTTCTTGGGTTCCCAGCAAAATGCGATCCCAACCAGTTCTGCAGTAATGGGATTTAAACCGGTGGTTTCGGTATCGAAACAAACACTTTTTTGTTTCATCAAGTTTTGAATGAACAGTTTGGTTCCCATCCCGGGTTGTACTGTCTGGTAAAAATGCTCGGTAGACTCGATGGTCTCTCGTGAACTGTAGGCTTTTACGTCGGGATGTGCCTCTCCATCACCACCGAAGAGTGAAAATTGACCTGCTCCCGCGGTGGTTGTCGCTTTCTTCTTTGTTGGTTTTTCTGAATCTTGTTTTTTCTCGTTATTGTCTGAAACCTCCGGGATAAAGGTTTTCATGAAGTTGTCTGTAAGTCTTCGGAATTCAAGTTCCTCGAAGATCTCGGTAACTCCTTTGATGTCGGGTTCAGACATCTCAAAATCGGATTCGTTGAAGTCGACTGGAACATCCAGCATGATCTTGGCGAGTTCTTTGGATAGTAACCCAAGTTCCTTATTTGCTTCCACTTTTTCCTTCATCTTCCCTTTGAGCTGGTCTGTATTGTCCAGCAGGCCTTCCATAGAACCAAATTGCGCAATGAACTTTTTGGCAGTCTTTTCTCCTACACCGGGAAGCCCCGGGATATTGTCTGCACTATCGCCCATCATTCCCAGGAAATCGATTACTTGAAGAGGGTCGTTTACTTCGAATTTGGATTTTACCTCCGGGATTCCCCAGGTTTCATAACCACCACCAAAGACCGGGCGGTACATAAAGATATTTTCTGATACCAGTTGAGCAAAATCCTTGTCTGGGGTGACCATGTATGTTTGGTAGCCTTCCTGTTCGGCTTTCTTTGCCAGGGTTCCAATGACGTCATCGGCTTCGAAGCCTTCTTTAACCATAATTGGGATATGCATGGCTTGTAAGATCTTTTCAATGTACGGGACCGCGATGCGAATGGCTTCCGGAGTTTCATCCCGATTTGCCTTATAATCTGCATACATTTCGTTCCGGGCTTCACTGCCTCCTTTGTCAAAACATACCGCAAGATGATCCGGGCGCTCGCGCTTGATCACATCCAAGAGTGAATTTGTAAAGCCCAGTATGGCCGAGGTGTCCATCCCTTTCGAATTAATTCGGGGATTTTTGATGAAGGCATAATAGCCACGAAAAATCAAGGCATATGCGTCTACTAGAAAGAGTCTTTTCGGGTTGGACATAAGATTTTTATGTAGTTCATTCAAATGTAAAAAGAAGACTTCAGAAAAAAGAATTTTAGCCTTAAAGATCTTGGCGCAGTAGTTTCGGTATATAAAAAAAGAAAAGACCGATCCCCACGACGGTCTTTTCCTTCTGCATCTTCATAATTTGGCTAAGTTG
Source organism: Flavobacteriaceae bacterium (assembly GCA_013043825.1). Taxonomy (GTDB): domain Bacteria; phylum Bacteroidota; class Bacteroidia; order Flavobacteriales; family Flavobacteriaceae; genus Aureisphaera. Next base: position 2,519 of record JABDNM010000149.1, on the reverse strand, counting down.
TTTGTATGAAGATGATGTATTGGTATTTCATTTTTATTGGATGCGATCCGGGGGAGTGTAAGCCGGGACCACGTTGTCAATAGGCTTTATCGACATAAGGTATTCGTAAATTGCCCGTAGGTCTTCTCCCTTTAATTCCTTGAATGATTGCCAAGGCATAGGTGGCATGATTGGCCGTCCACCATCCATTCCTTTGTACTTTCCTTCGGTCATAGCCTTTCTAAATTGCTCGAACGACCAATTGCCTATCCCCGTTTCGTGAGGAGTAAGATTCGCTCCGTAGCTTATACCCCAGGGACCTACTGCAGCTGTAAGGTCACCATGAAAGAGCAGCCATTTTCCCGGGCCTATTTGAGATGGATCGATCTTTGGCAAAGTGGCATCTGCCGGATGTCCCATCATCCACCGGTCCAGATCCGGAACCGGACCTTGGTCGGTCATTTTCTTGGGCGTGTGACAATGGTCACAACCAATGGTCATCACCAGGTATTCACCCCGGCGAATTTTTTCTTCTTTGGTGGGTACTTTGATCTCATCCTCAACTTTGGCGGTATAGTCCTTGGAGGAATTCTGGCAGGATACTAGTGTCACACAAATACACAGTAGCCCCAGTAATAATCGATTTGTTTTCATGACTTTATAAATTGGTTAGTAAATAATTCTTTAATTATCCAACAATTGATCGCTCTCACACAGAGGTGCTAATACTCACATCAAGCTACTCAAATTTACGCAATTTCATCTTTAAATTCTTGCTTTTATTTAAAATGATTAATTGTATAAACAACTGAAAATAAGTAGGGTGAAAAGAGGAGCGTAATAGAAAAGCCACCACAATAGTGATGACTTTTCGCCCCAAATTTGATTGACCGGCCAATAGACTGGCCAACCTACTTATGTATCTCAAAGCTATAAAAAATATCGCTTGCTAAGTAGATTTCAGGTCACTATTTCAAGTTGAACCAAAAACTGTTTTTTTCATAAATAGCTGAAAATGAGACATATGATTAAATTAATTCAGAAAACACTTACAAAATTGAGTAAGGGTTTAACGTAACTTTAATACAATTTACCCCTCGATTCAGGTGGATTTATTGAAATAATCTGGCTTAAAAGACTCATTATTGTCATTTACATAGGTAGTTACTACAAATCCGTCGTGAATAGAATAAGCCCCGGTTTCACCTTTTTTATTTACGGCAATATACCCTACCTGGAAGTCCTCGAAATTCTCATTTTTTTGAACGATCCTACCTATTGCTTCTTCACAAGCTTGCTGTGGAGTCATCCCTTGTCTCATAAGTTCAACAATGAGAAAACTGCCAACCGTTTTTAAAACTTCTTCTCCCAATCCTGTGGCTGTCGCCGCGCCAATCTCATTGTCCACGAATAAGCCGGAACCAATGATAGGAGAATCTCCCACCCGACCAGCCATTTTGTATGCCAGTCCACTGGTGGTGCATCCACCTGCCAGGTCTCCATTTTGGTCGATGGCCAGCATGCCAATGGTATCGTGATTCTCAATATTTATAATTGGTTTGTACTCTGAGGTCTTTGTCCATGCTTCCCAGGCTTTTTTCGATTTCTCGGTTAGGAGGTCTTCCGGTATAAAGCCTTGAGAAATGGCAAATTGTTCGGCGCCTTTTCCGGCGAGGATCACATGCGGTGTTTCTTCCATTACCTTTCTAGCCACCGATATGGGGTGTTTGATGTTCTGAAGGTAAACTACCGCGCCATAATTACCTTCCTTGTTCATGATACAGGCATCCAGGGTCACATTTCCATCACGGTCTGGCAAACCGCCTATTCCTACGCTCTGCCCATCGGCATTAGCTTCCTCGACGCGGCACCCTTGTTCGATAGCATCTAAAGCGGCACCCCCTTTATTCAGGACTTCCCAGGCGGCTTGGGTGGATTCTTTTACATTCCAGGTTGCCACTACCAATGGCCAGGTGGGAGTGACTTCAGTAACGGATTGATTCTCTTTCTCGCCGTCTTTGCACGAAAGTGATGCAGCTCCTGCCATTATTCCAAGGCTGCTTATGGAGGTATTCTGAATGAATTTACGTCTTTTCATTTTGCGTGTTTTATCTCGATTTCATCGATGAATATCCAGGCTTTACCATTATAAGGATAGCCCAAATGCCACGTTGGAAGGGCTCCCAGGTTTTTGGCAATGATCTTTATATAGCGAGCGCCGGGATCTTTCATATTAAAGGTAGCTGTTTTAATGAGTATTTCTTCGGAAGGAGTTTTAAAATCGAATACCGTCTTTGGCAAAGCTTTGTAATTATCCCTCGGGGAGTTTGAAACCAAACATGCCACTTCTGTTGGTAAAAATATCCAACTGCGTTGATCCTGCAAGAAATTGACAGAGATGTGTTCAATGGGTTGAATGCTTCCAAGATCCACAATTGCGATTACGTCGGTGTCCTGATATCCCTGCCAGGCCCCGGTTCTGAAATCACGCGCTCCCCGAATACCATCGATAAGCGCCTCGTTCCCTCCGGCGTTATATT
>JABDNM010000142.1 GCA_013043825.1 Flavobacteriaceae bacterium | reverse complement strand
GGATTCGGCGCCATCGTAGGACACTTTTACTTTCGACCCACCATTTACTGCAACTGCGATTCGGTCGGGATCGGTGGGATGCACCGCCATCGAATTGATGGAACCGGGAGTTTGCATCTGTACCCAGTTGGTGGCACCGCCGTCTTCAGTTTTATACAAAATAGAAGCTCGGGAGGTATACATCACCTGATTGTTGGAGGGTGCAATCTTCATCTCATCCTGATTACCACCCAGGTTCTGAGAAGCCGCTGTCCATGAAATTCCTTTATTCTGTGATTTATAGATGGAGTTGTACCCTACATAGATCGTATTGTCGACGATTGGATCCTGCTCGAACGGTGTTACCCAGTTTCCGCCTCCGGGTCCGGGTTCGTTCAAACCAACTTGGGTATTGGCACCATCATCGGTTCGGTACAATTGCCCACCCTGGCTGGTTCCATACATCGTCAATGGATTGGTCTTGTCTACAAAACCTTCCATCCCATCGGCTCCCAGCCAGTCTATCCAACCATTGGCTTGTGAGTAAAAAGAAGTACCGTTGTCCTGTGAACCTCCGGTAACAATTACATTGGGGGTTTGTGACACCCCAATCTTATAAAATTGACGAATTCCAATGCCGGTTGTTAGGTCCTCATAATAATCTTCGTTAAGGTTTCCGGTATCGGTCGCTTTAAAAATTCCACCATCGGTTCCTGCGAACAAGGTTGTTCCCACAAACTCAAGAATGTCCACATCGGCATGGCAGTATCCAATACCTGCATTTTGAGCTGCTCCCGGGATCCAGTCTGCCGTACAGAGAAATGAGACTCCTCCGTCCAGTGAACGCCAGGTGAGTACTCCGGCTATGTGTACTTCATTTACGTCGGTTGGATTTACAGCCACGTCCATATCCCTGGGTGCCTGTCCGCCACCACCAAAGCCGGCCGTATCGTATCCAAAATAATTTCTTCCCGTATGATCACGCTCGGTGAATGTATCTCCACTATCGGTAGAAATATAAAAACCTCCAAAAGAGCCTCCATTGGCCTCGAGTACATAAACGACACTGGGATCATCGGCAGAAACGCCCATCATCTTTGGTTCGGTACTACCAAGGCTTACGTTGGTCCAGGTAACCCCATTATCGGTTGACTTATGAAATCCAACGCCACTGGCATAAACAGTATTGGTATCGCCCGGCTTGAATTCGATGTCAAAGCCTCGCGAATCGGTTGTGATCTGGTTCCAGGTCGCTCCTGCGTCATCGCTTCGGAATATTCCTGCGTTTTGAGAGGAGGCGTACATAATATCGGTATCATCGGGATTGATGAGGATCTTATTGATCAAAGAGTTGCTCATATCGATGAGTTCGGTCCAGGTGCCTCCGGCATCCACCGATTTATATATTTTCCCCGAACTCGATCCAAAGTAGTAGGTATCTGAATTTGAAGGATCAATCGCAACGGCATAGGCTCTAAGATTTGTAAAGAAGTCGCCCATGGGCGTCCAGGTTGCTCCCGCATCAACGGTTCTCCAAACTCCACCGGTATTGGCGCTAATGATAATGTGATCGTTGTTGTTGGCATCTACCGCCAGCCCGGTGATCCGGCCCACTCCAGGGTTCCAGGAAGTAGTCGCATTCCAGTAATCGGGTCCTAATTCCTCCCAGTTATCATTAAGGACTGCACGGCTGTTGGATGTTTCATTAAGATAAACATTGTAACGTTCGAGCTCTGCGATCTTTTCGCTGACTGCTGTGAGATAGCCTTCGTCATTCTTTAGGCGGTTGGCCATATATTCCCAGCGTTTGAATTGCTTCCATCCGCTTCCACGGCCCTTCTCCTTATCGGCAAAGTAAGCCTCGGCAGAAGCTACAATTTCGGAGACAGAATAACTTCCGTCATCGATCATTTCAAGGTATTCCTGTGCCGAAACATTTGTAAAAATAAACAGGGTAGCGGCGAATAATAAAAATCTCATTTTCATAGCGTTAGGATAATTTTTAACGGTTTTTCATAGAATTCATCAAAAGTAAAAAAAATTACGCCCAGTGAGAAATCCATTCTTTGTATTTTTAGCGCTTTATTAGATAATTAGTAGAAATTTTATGCAGCCACTACACATTTTACTGCTTATTGGAGGATATTTTGTTATTCTGTTAGCCATCTCCTATTTTACGGGTAAGGATGACAACAACGAAGCGTTTTTCACCGCTTCCAAGCAGTCACCGTGGTATATAGTTGCCTTTGGAATGGTTGGGGCTTCGTTGTCCGGGGTTACATTCATTTCGGTGCCGGGATGGATCGAGGGCTCCGAGTTTAGCTATATGCAGGTTGTCCTTGGCTACTTTGTGGGTTACTTTATCGTGGCTTTTGTTTTGATGCCGGTGTATTACAGGCTCAACGTGGTTTCAATTTATCAGTATTTAGAGC
>JABDNM010000140.1 GCA_013043825.1 Flavobacteriaceae bacterium | reverse complement strand
TTTCTATGGAGGTCATGGTATTGTTGGAGGTCAGATTCCCCTGGGTGCCGGACTCGCTTTTGCCGACAAGTATCACGATAGGGATGCGGTAACACTCACTTATATGGGCGATGGTGCGACCAGGCAGGGTTCCTTACATGAAACCTTTAACCTGGCAACACTTTGGAAGTTACCGGTTGTGTTTTGTGTTGAGAATAATGGCTACGCTATGGGGACCTCTGTGGAAAGAACCGCCAGCCATTCGGATATATGGAAGCTGGGACTAGGTTACGAAATGCCATGTAAACCCGTGGATGGTATGAAACCTGAAGTTGTCGCTAAAGAAATGGACGAGGCTATTCAGCGAGCAAGGAAAGGAGATGGTCCTACCTTCCTTGAAATACGGACCTATCGCTATCGCGGGCATTCCATGAGTGATGCCCAGCATTACCGATCTAAAGAAGAGGTAGCCCAGAAACAGGAAGAAGATCCTATAGATTATGTATTAAACCATATCTACGAAAAGAATTGGGCTACGGAAGACGAAATAGGAGTGATCGAAAAGCGTGTTAAACAGCATGTGAGGGAATGCGAAAAGTTTGCTGAAGAGTCCCCGTATCCGGAGAAGAACGTGATGTACGACACGGTGTACGAACAAGAAGATTATCCTTTTTTACCTCATAAATTATAAACTATGGCAGAAATTATAACCATGCCACGCCTTAGCGATACCATGGAGGAAGGAACAGTAGCAAGCTGGCTTAAAAAAGTCGGTGATAAAATCGAGGAAGGCGATATTCTTGCCGAAATAGAGACCGATAAAGCTACTATGGAGTTCGAGTCTTTCTATGAAGGTACCTTACTTCATATTGGAATTGCGGAAGGAGAAACCGCCGAAGTAGATAAGTTGTTAGCTATAATTGGAGAGGAGAGTGAGGATATTACCGCATTATTGAAAGCTGATGATACTGCTGTAGAAACTCCAAAAACTGAGACAGAAGACGATAGTACTAATAAAGAAGAATCCACAACAGCTCCTGCTGCCCAGGAAACGGAGCTTCCCGAAGGCGTTGAGATCATAACAATGCCGCGATTAAGTGATACCATGGAAGAAGGAACTGTGGCCAGTTGGTTGAAGAAAGAAGGCGATACAGTGGAGGAAGGCGATATTTTAGCCGAAATTGAGACCGATAAAGCCACGATGGAGTTTGAATCGTTCTATTCAGGAACACTATTGAAAATTGGTATTGCTGAAGGTGAAACCGCAAATGTGGATGCCTTGCTAGCCATAATCGGACCGGCCGGAACGGATGTCTCGACAATTGATATTTCAGTAAAACCAGAAGAGGCGGCTAAGGCACCAGTACAAGCGCCAGAGACAGACACTTCTTCAAAAATACAAGCAGCAAAGGAAGAAAAATCAACTTCAGTGGTTGCAGCTATATCACAAACAAGTTCTACCAATGGTCGGATTTTTGCTTCACCTCTGGCTAAAAAACTGGCGCATGATAAAGGAATTTCGCTGTCCGTAGTTAAAGGTTCAGGAGAAAACGGACGTATAGTAAAAAGGGACATTGAAAATTATCAACCGGGAGCAACCGGGGCTGCTGCCTATGTACCTGTAGGCGAAGAGAATTTCGAAGAACTGTCGAACTCCCAAATGCGAAAGACCATTGCGAAACGACTTGGGGAATCTAAATTCACTGCGCCTCACTATTATCTCACCGTTGAATTGGATATGGATAATGCAATATCATCCAGAACTGCTATTAACAGTGATCCGGATGTGAAGATATCCTTCAATGATATGATCGTTAAGGCATGTGCGATGGCATTGCGAAAGCATCCTCAGGTGAATTCACAGTGGGCAGATAAGGTTACTCGTATTGCCAAACATATTCACTTGGGCGTAGCGGTGGCCGTAGATGATGGCCTTTTAGTACCCGTATTGAAGTTCGCAGATAATATGACGTTTTCACAAATAGGTGTTGCGGTAAAAGAATTAGCCGGGAAAGCAAGAGATAAGAAGCTTACTCCGGATGAAATGCAGGGAAGTACGTTTACAGTGTCCAATTTAGGTATGTTTGGGATAAAAGAATTCACTTCTATTATCAATCAACCTAATTCAGCAATTCTCTCCGTAGGAGCGATCGTGCAAAAACCCGTTGTTAAAAATGGTGCTATTGCCATAGGAAATACGATGACAGTGACTCTGGCATGTGACCATAGAACTGTAGATGGTGTCACTGGTGCGAAATTTCTGGAGACACTCAGGCATTATATAGAGAATCCGGTTACCATGTTTGTGTAGTCTTAAATAAACAGAATTATAAAACCAACCAGATCCCGTTTCCTTCTT
>JABDNM010000138.1 GCA_013043825.1 Flavobacteriaceae bacterium | reverse complement strand
CAATTCTTCCACCTCCACCGATCCCTTGATAGCAAAGCGGGAAAGGTCATTTCGAACCAAGTCGGTGATCATGATATTCTCACTTCGCTCTTTGGGGTCTTTTTCCAGTGACCGCACCATTTTCCTATCTTCGGAAGGGTCAGACAGTCGCTTGGCAGTTCCTTTTATGGGTTGCGAGATCACCTTAGTACCTTTCCGTTTTAAATAACGCTCGGGAGAAGCCGAAATAGCAAAGAGATCATGCATTCTCAAGAAGCTTGCAAAAGGTGGTTTGGAGATCTCATTGAGGTGTAGAAAAGTCTTTACGGGATCTATACGGGTGTCTTCGGAATAGAACTCCTGACAGAAGTTCGCTTCGTAGATATCCCCTCGCTCGATATGCTGCAGCATTTCAGCAATTTTATTGAAATACTGGTCCTTGGTGGTTCGGAGTCTAATTCTTACAGAGGACCCTTCCGCTGCAGGCAGCCCGGTCACTGGACAGTCTAGAATCTCTTGCCAATCCTGTTCCATTTCATCTGAAATCAAATTCAAGTATCGCAATTCGACTTTATTTTCAGAAAAAACAAACATGCGTTTCGGTTGGAAAAAGAATAGTTCAGGAAATTGAAGGCCGTCAAAATTATTTGAGCTCAGCTCCTCGGTGTCATTTTTCAAATCGTAGCTCAAATATCCAAAAAGCCAGTCCCGGCTTTGTTGTTGATATTCATGTAGTTTTTTAAAAGCTTCGAAGGAATCGGTCTTTATCGCCGTGAAAGCATCTACTGCCAGTATAGCTTGGAAGCTCGTATGTCGTTGGTCGTACTGATTGGAATCCAGCCAGATCGCCTCATCGAATCCCTGAGCCCAACACAACAATTTGGCCCTAAGCGCATCATCTAGTATCGCCGTATATGTCTTGCAGGCTCTTTGCACTAGCCAGTTGTAAGGAATTTGTCCAATCCTTTGGAAAACTGCTCCTGTAACCCGGGATCGATAATTTTTCCTTTTTCTAAGGAAAAATTTTCACGAAATAACGGAAAGGCGATTGACTCTATAATGGTCGCGCCAAATCGAGGAAGTACAGACCGTGTGTACTCCAAGGCCGAGAGTGCCCCTCTCCTACCAGGAGATGCGCTTAAGAGAAGTACCCGTTTTCCTTCTAAAAAGTCACGGTCCAGCCGGGAAAGCCAGTCCATCACATTCTTAAAGAAAGCAGAGACTCCCCCGTTGTGTTCATTTACCGAGATGATCAATCCATCTGCCGAACGGATCATTGTATGCAGTTCTCGCAGGCTATCGGGATAACCGGACTCCCTTTCAATATCTACATCGAACATAGGTAATGTGTAGTTGGTGAGGGAAATTTGTCGTACCTCGTGCTCATGTATATTTTCGACTACCGATGAGACTAGCAGGGCGTTTATGGACCTACTGCTGTTGCTTCCTGCAAAGGCCAAAATCTTCTTCATCGGGCAAAGATATTTATAAAAACACAGAAAAAAATGAGTCATTTACGGTTTAACCGCACAATTTCGACTTGTTAATTCTTGAATAATTGTGTATTTCATCGATGTTTTTTGTCATGTGGTCGAATAATTTAACATATCAACTCATTTTGCTTGGATTTGTAGGAATTTATGTACTAATATTGTACCAGAATTTCAAATAGCCCCCACTATGAAGAATACTACTTATGTACTTTTAACTCTAATGATCTGTGCCTTCGCCCCCGCATCAGCACAGGTTGGAATAGGAACTACTTCACCCAAAAGTTTACTGGATATTTCAGCAAGTAATGCAGCTTCGCCTGCCATTTCCGATGGAATCTTAATTCCCAGGATAGATGCGTTTCCCGCGATCGATCCGGGTGCAGACCAGGACGGTATGTTGGTATTTTTAACAACCCCTACCGGATCATATGAAAAAGGCTTCCACTACTGGGACAACACTGTCTTTAGTTGGATCGCTTACAATGATGAATGGAAAGACGGAACCGCGCCTCAATCGCGAGGAGACTATTCCGATCAAATAATTTACGCTCAGCAATCCACCAACGGTGGGGTTGACGTGATCATCCTGGACTCCGGACAATTGGGAATTGGTACTACAGACCTGGAAGAAAGTATTGAAGTAAAACTTGATGGGGATAACGATATTCAAATTACCAGTGCTTCTCCGCCCGATGCTCCTCAATTGGTATTCTATACTACGGAAGGTTCATTTGCGGCGCCAGATTTTATGAATGATGGCGATGATATTGGATACATCACAGGTAAAGTATGGACAGGAACCGGTAAATCTGCCGATGTTTCAAACATACAGATGAGGGCTGATGGGAATCATTCTGCAGGTAATTTACCAACTAGAATTGAATTCGCCATTACAGAACCGGGAGATACAGGCCTGGATTCGAATAATCCTCAAATGGTTATTAACAACAAAGGTAATGTGGGCATTGGTTTAAACGATCCTACAGCTTATTTGGAAATAAAAGAAGGAACGTCTGCAGCCGAAACAGCACCGCTGAAATTGAATGACGGTTTCTTATTAAGTACTCCTGAAACAGGTGCGATAGAATTCGAAAGTGATATTCTCTATTTTACTCCAAATACAACACGAAAAATATTACTTACCGGACTTGAGACAACTCAAAATCTGAATTTTCCAAACATACCATCCAGAAGCACAGCCGAACTAACAACCACAATTACTGGTGCCAATGTTGGTGATTCTTGTAATTGCGCTCCGCAAACGTCTATCGAGGCAGGATTACAATGGAACTGTTATGTAAGCGCCGCTAATACAATCACAGTACGAATATCAAATATTTCACTTGTTGCAGTAAATCCTGCAGCAAAGAATTGGAAAATCGTAGTATTCGAGTAATCGTTGAATCTTTCAAGCCCCCACATATGAAATTTCAAGTTAACATACACTTTCTATCATTGCTTTTCCTGGTTTGCGGCACAACCGCAATGGGACAGATAGGAATAGAAACCAATGCTCCTAAAAGCATTTTAGATGTCCAAGCATCCAATGCCGGTTCACCTGCTCCAACAGATGGTTTTTTGGCACCGAGAATTGATATTCTGCCAGTTACCAATCCCGGGGCTGATCAAGACGGAATGATCTCTTTCCTTACCACAAATAAGGCAAATCATAAAAAAAGACATCACTATTGGGATAATTCGGTTTCCAATTGGTTGCCGTTCGGAGGTGAATGGCTTGATGGCTACAATAGCGATGGTGAACATCTTAGCTATATTAAACAGGCATTCGCTGAAAATCAAAAGGACGTGGTCATACAGGACAACGGATGGCTGGGACTAGGCACAGACAATCCCGATGAAAGCATCGAAGTAAAGCTACCCGGTGATAACGATATTCAAATAAGCAGTGCCAATGCGCCAAACGCACCTAATTTTCACTTTGTGACCTACAATGGAACTTTTGCTTCCCGCGACTTCCTGAACGATGATGACCCTATTGGTTCTGTCGCAGCAACTGCCTGGGACGGAAGCGGTGAGTCGAATATCATTGCATCTGTGACGAGTAAAGCAGACGGAGATCACAGCAGTGGTAACCTTCCCAGTAAATTCGATTTTTCAACCACGGGTGTGGGATTTGACAATGAAGCTGATAACGGAATAGAAATGACCATAGAAGCCTCAGGTAATATAGGTATTGGCGTGCCGGATCCTACTGCATTTCTTGAAATAAAAGCAGGTAAAAGCGCGGCTGGTTCTGCGCCTATCAAATTTAAGGCCGGTACCAACATGACAACCCCGGAACGAGGTACTTTTGAATATGATGGAACCCATCTGTATTTTACGCCTGATACAGAACGACGAATACTGTTAAAAGGATTAAGCGATACAGCCAATTTGACGTTCATTCCACTTCCCCCTGATATAACCGATGAAGTGAATGTTACGGTGAATGGCGCGACTGTTGGGAGCTCATGTGAATGTACTCCACTGGCCCCTATCAATGCAGGGCTAACCTGGAGTTGCTACGTCAGTGCTGCTAATACAGCTACTGTCCGTCTTACGAATATTGCATCAAGTGTTATCTTTCCGAATACAATTGACTGGAAAGTTAGTGTAGTCGAGTAAGAATTTATGTTTGTTGATGTTTAAAAAGCCATCGATGGGGGTCGATGGTTTTTTTGTTTTATACATGAAGTGCCCGGTTGGCTGTCGCAGCCAGGGCGGCTTCTTTCACTGCTTCGGCATAGGTGGGATGTGCATGACTCATGCGTGCAATGTCCTCGGCGCTGGCACGAAATTCCATGGCGGTTACGGCCTCACTGATCAAATCTGCAACTCGGGCTCCCACCATATGAACGCCCAAAACCTCGTCGGTTTTTACATCGCTCAGTATCTTGACAAATCCATCGGTGTCTCCGCTGGCACGACTACGACCCAAGGCTCTCATGGGAAATTGTCCCGTCTTGTAATCCACACCTTCTTCCTTCAATTGTTCTTCGGTTTTTCCTACTGAAGCAACCTCCGGCCAGGTGTAGACCACACCCGGTATCAGGTTATAATCGATATGTGGTTTTTGACCGGCCAATAGTTCGGCGACCAAAACACCTTCTTCTTCAGCTTTGTGGGCCAGCATGGCTCCTCGAATCACATCACCAATTGCATAAATGTTTGAAACGTTGGTCTGCAAACGATCGTTAACCTCAATCTGTCCCTTCTCGGTGATCTTGACACCCGCATTTTCTGCCATCAACCCATCGGTGTAGGGTCTTCTTCCAACGGAAACCAGGCAATAATCACCGGTAAAAATGACCTCCTGCTCTTTCTTGTCGGTGGCAGTTATAGTCACTTCATTCTTTTTGCGCTCCACCGCTGAAACCTTATGTGAAAGGAAGAATTTTACTCCCTGCTTCTTCATCACCTTCATGAGTTCCTTGCTCTGTGAAGAATCCATGGTAGGAATGATGCGGTCCATATATT
>JABDNM010000136.1 GCA_013043825.1 Flavobacteriaceae bacterium | reverse complement strand
GTTCTCAACGATCAAAGGATATTTTTCACGTTTCTCGAAGTCTGGTGGATACACGATCCATCCCTGTAAATCACGACCGTCAACAGACGATTTATACCAGATTTCATCAACGGCAGCCATTTCCTTGAATGCCAACAGATCTTCATTGAGCCCGGTCAGAATTTTAGGTCCTGAAGAAGCCTTGCCTGTCAAAGCGACATCGGCAGGCCGGTCGGGAAATGAAATGGTATATGCGATCCTGTCACTGTTCGAAACCGAAAAACTTCCGCTCGCATATGGCCTTCCCAGCGTGGTTCCTCCAACATTATCAACCAACTCGGTAAGTTTTCCATTCAGGCTTAAATGTCCAATTTTGGTCTTGCCTAGGTCATTATACTGAATGAACAATCCCTTGCTGTCTGCGGCCCATTCGGCATTTGATATGCTACGGTCTAAGTTACCGGAGATCAATTTCTTTCCGTTGCCATTGCGGTCCATCACCTGCAGCTTTCGTGTCTGATAGGCCTGAACTTTATCTTCATATCCTAAAAAAGCGATATGGGCGCCGTCGGGGGAAACTTTGGGCGCAAAATCGGGCCCGGAGCGATCGGTAAGGGTTTCGTACAACATCGTATTGGTATCGATGGAGTACACCTCGCTATTTCTGAATTCATATTCCCAATTCGGATTCCTATTTGCCGAAAAGTATATTTTTCGATTATTGGGACCCCATGACAAACTTCCACCGTGATTGTAATTTCCCGAAGTAATTTGCCGGGGCGATCCCCCTTCCGAAGGAATCACAAAAATATGTGAAAAACCGGGTTTTAGATAACCGGCGCCATCGGCTTCATGCTTCAATCGATCGGTTATCCGTGGTTCCTTTGCCCACTTGGCACCCTCAGGTTTAGATGGCATTTTCGCCAGTACCGGAGGTTTCTCATTTACCTTCATAGTAAAAGCGATTCGCGATCCATCCGGGGACCACGCCAAATTTGATGGACTGTTCTCCAACTGTGTGAGCCGGGCAACTATTCCGGAGTCGACCCAATAGACATACAACTCATTTCCCTCTCCTTTGCTGCTAACGAAAGCGATCCTATCTCCACTTGGCGACCATCTGGCACTGCTCTCATTGGTGTCATTGGATGTTAATTTTTGGTGCACCCGACCATCGGTGCTCACCACCCAAAGGCTCCCGATCGATTTATCCTCCATAATATCAAAACCACGGCGACGATAGACCACATAATCCCCCTTGGGAGAAATTTGAGGATCTTGTGCATATTCCAGTTCAAACACATCGAGGCTGGTAAAATTGGTTTTTACCTGTGCGGCAGATTGGTAACTGATAAACAGAATTAAAAGCAGGGAAATGAAGTATTTCATCGTGAAAAATTTAAGAAAGCTAAAGGTACTATTTTAATATATTTTCGTTTCCCTCATCCAGCCAAAGATTTAAGGTTTTAACAATTCGGAAGTAGATTTTATAGTATTTTTAAATTTCAAAATTGAATTGTATGCGTCGTCTCAAAAACGGATTTTTTCTTACCCTCTTAATTTCAGGACTGTTTTCGATCTATCTTCATTTTTCTTCGGAATCAAAACAGGAATTATCCATTACCAAGGCCGAAAGAATGGCCTTAGAGAAGTTGTATCCCGGTGAAGGATTTTATAACGAACGTGCATACCCAAACAATTATATCAATGAAAAGGCGATCCGCAATGCCGAAATACAAGCGCTCGAGATCTTGAATAGCCGAAGCGCTAGTGCGGGTGAATGGGAACTCATAGGCCCGTTAAATACGGGCGGCCGCATCACGGATATTGTCATCTCTCCAGACAACGATGATGTTTTCTATGTAGGAACCGGCTCCGGCGGAATCTTTAAGACCACAGATAGAGGTACCAGTTGGACGGCGGTATTCGATGAGGTCGCCAAAGCATCGATTGGTGACCTTGCCATCGCAGCCTCCAATCCAAATATAATTTATGCGGGTACCGGCGAAGCCAATGCGAGTTCGAATACAGGAGCCTTTTTTGGAGATGGTATCTATCGCTCGGACGATGCCGGAGCCTCATGGACGAATATTGGTCTGCAGGAAAGTCATCATATTGGAAGAGTGGTTGTCGATCCAACCAATCCGGACCGGGTCTTCGTTGCAGCGGCGGGTAAATTATATGGTTACAACAGCGAACGTGGGGTCTATCGCACCACCAATGGCGGCGACACCTGGGAACAGGTGCTGTTTAAAACCGATTCCACCGCGGCCATCGACATCGCTATGAACACCCAGGATCCGGATATACTTTTCGCGACTTTGTGGGAACGAACACGCAAGCCATGGATAAGGGATTATGCGGGAATGACCTCGGGCTTGCATCGATCACTGGATGGTGGCGACACCTGGACCGAATTGGGTGCCTCCAACGGCCTTCCGGCTCCAAGCACCCAGACGGGACGCATTAGTGTGGCCATTTCAGAATCAAACCCCTCCACCATTTATGCCCGCTACACCACCAATCCGATCACCAATGTTTTTAACGGTTTGTACAAATCTAGTGACAATGGCGATAACTGGACGCTGGTGGCCCTCAATGAAATTAGCGGCGTAGATGCCAGTTTTGGTTGGTATTTCGGAAATATTCGAATCAATCCCCTGGACGACGATGAGGTTTATGTATTGGGCCAAAGCCTGCAGCGTACCTTTAACAGCGGTAGTAGTTGGCAGGGCGTCAACGGACTTCACGTGGATCATCATGCGATGGAATACTCCCGAGGCAACAACGATTTCA
>JABDNM010000134.1 GCA_013043825.1 Flavobacteriaceae bacterium | reverse complement strand
TCGAGGACGGAGACGTAAAAGTGGAAGAAGGTAAACTCAAGATCTGGGGAACCGCCAAAACCCAATACGAGAAAAATCTACTTTGGGACGCTATCAAGGAAGCCGGAGGAGAGAACCCGAGTGATATCATGGCCGACATAAAAGTTGCTGACGAATCGGTGTATGCACGGCATACTGTTGAAAGTGGCGAATCGTTAAGCAAGATCGCGAAGCATTACTACAAGGATCCAATGAAGTACAATGCTATCTTCCAGGCGAATCGTAACATTCTAAACAATCCCGATATGATCCATCCCGGTCAGGAATTGGTCATCCCGAAATTGTAATCAAACATATTGTACCTTTGATCCGCTGTTCATAAAAACAGCGGATTTTTTATGCTCGAATTTCTTTCGGATACCTCAATTTGGCTCCTCCTGGGCCTGTTTCTATTGGGTTCGGCTACCTTCACATTGTCTACTATTAGTGGTGGTGGAGGCGCCATGATGCAGATTCCAGTACTCAACTTCCTGATAGGTGCTTCACAGACTGCGCCGGTGATCAACCTGGGGGCATTTATAAGTCGGCCAACACGCATTCTTATCTTCTGGAAGTATATTGTTTGGAAAGTGTTTTGGTATTTTGTTCCCGCAGCGATGGTAGGAGCTGTGCTCGCCGCCTGGTTGTTTTCTGAAGTCAAGATATACTGGATACAATTCGTGGTGGGCCTCTTCCTGGTGAGTACCTTCTTTCAGTATCGCTTCGGAAAAAAGGAACGATCTTTTAAGGTAAAACTGTGGTACTTTATCCCCATCGGTTTTCTAATCTCCGTAGTTGGAACCTTTACCGGCGGTATGGGACCGGTCCTGAATCCTTTTTTGTTGAATGCAGGGATCGATAAGGAACATCTGGTAGGAACCAAGGCAGCTCAATCGTTCTTCCTGGGGTTGGCTCAGGTAGGAGGTTATGTATTCTTCGGACTGCTTACACCTACGCTATGGTACTATGGGATTGCCTTGGGATTAGGTGCGATTCTCGGTAATTTGATCGGGAAGTGGTTCTTGTTCCGAATGAGCAAATTAGCATTCCGCAGGTGGCTGATCGCCATCATGGTAATCGCCGGGATCCTGCTTATAGTAAAAGCTATTCCGGAGTTATAATAAGTAAATACACACCATTTTTACTAAACCAAACACCCTGTTATACCAGATACTTTTATTTGTTGCCCGGAAATTTGATTTACTACACGTGACGACAACTCAACTCCTTAATTCGTTATAGTCCGCTAATATACCCCCCATAAACATCCTTGAAGTGCAGCCCATCACCCAAATGGTGCTTGCTTAATTTTTTGTACTCCGAGAGAGCCCATAAAACAAATTCCTTGAAGAATGCCCGGTCTTCGGGTGCAAGATCGGGTAGGTGTTTGGCAAGCAAAGCATTTAAAGGAGCTATGGTATCCAGTCTTGCTTGATATTCCGCATCGCTTAGCGTGTCCAGCAATTCAAACCCGCTTTGCTCAAAGAACCAGGAGACCACCTCGTCGTAAGGATCGATATCACTTTCTTTCTGTAGTTTTTCTATTTTTGGAAAATATCCTTCAAATTCGGTTTTTACGGCATCGGCGATGAGTTGCTTAGCAACAACAGCCGCACCCTCCTGCTCACCTTCGTACACCAATTCTACCTTCCCTGTAATGGCAGGAATGATTCCCATAAAGTCACCCATGCGCACCGTGGTTTGCTCATCGCCGTTCTGTAGTGCTCTGCGCTCCGCGGTACTTAATAAATTCTCAAAGGCTGTAATGCTTAATCGTGCACTTACACCGCTCTTGGCATCGATGAACTCACTTTGCCGTGCTTCGAAACTTATTTGTTCCAGGATGTCCTTGGCCAATTCCGGCACATATACATTTTGTTTTTCAGAAATTGCTTCGGAAGTCTCTTGTTCGGTGATAGTACGTGCAATTTCCAAATTCTCCGGGTAATGGGTGAGGATCTGTGAGCCTATTCTATCTTTCAAAGGTGTTACAATGCTCCCCCGGTTGGTATAATCCTCCGGGTTTGCAGTAAAGACAAAATGAATATCCAGTGGTAGGCGCAATTTAAAGCCTCGAATCTGGACATCACCTTCTTGTAAGATATTGAACAGTGCTACCTGGATCCTTGCCTGCAGATCGGGCAGTTCGTTGATCACAAAAATACTTCTGTTGGCACGTGGGATCATGCCAAAATGGATCACCCGGTCGTCTGCATAAGTAAGTTTTAAATTTGCTGCCTTAATTGGATCAACATCGCCAATTAGATCTGCCACGGTAACATCTGGTGTAGCGAGTTTTTCTGCAAATCGATCTTCGCGATGTAACCAATCGATAGGTGTCTTATCTCCTTTTTCGGCCAAGGTCTCTTTAGCAAAACGTGAGATGGGCTTAAAAGGGTCGTCATTGATCTCGCTGCCAGCCACGAATGGGATGTATTCATCCAACAGTGACACCATTTGTCGCGCCAGGCGGGTTTTCGCTTGTCCGCGCAACCCAAGTAAATTGATATTATGTTTGGAAAGAATAGCACGTTCCAATTCGGGGATCACGGTGTATTCGTAGCCATGAATTCCTTCGAAAGTGGTTTCCTTCTTCATTATCTTCTGAAGGAGGTTGCGCCTTAATTCTTCTTTGATGGTCTTGTGTTCGTATCCTTCGGCCTTCAATTCGCCGAACGTCTTGATCTGCTGTATTTCCATAAAATTGGTGCTTTCTTCTTTTTTCTGAATCACTTCTCGATACAATTCGTACTAGACGAACCACTAGGAGTGAATAACTATCTCAATTTCTTTTTTCTGTTATTTTCATAATCGGTAAAGATCATCTCTCCCAGCCCTTTCAAACCAGTATAAAAAGCTTTTCCTTGATTGGCCTCGGTAAAATTATCTACAAATTGTTGCAAATAAGGATCGCTGGCGATCATAAAGGTAGTAATGGGAATGTGTAGCTTCCTCGCCTGTCGCGCCATGGTATAGCATTTGCTCACAATATGTGGATCTAAGCCTGCACTATTCTTATAGTACCTTCCATCTGGCAGTTGCATACAACTTGGCTTCCCATCGGTGATCATAAATATCTGCTTGTTGGTATTCCTTTTTCTGCGAAGCATGTCCATGGCCAATTGAAGTCCGGCTACCGTATTTGTATGATAAGGACCTACGTTCAGATATGGAAGATCTTTGATCTTGATAGGCCAGGCATCATTTCCGAAAACCAGTATGTCCAGGGTATCCTTAGGATAACGTGTGGTGATCAACTCACTCAGGGCCATCGCGACTTTCTTAGCGGGCGTAATTCTATCTTCACCATACAGGATCATACTATGACTAATATCGATCATGAGCACGGTGCTCATTTGTGCTTTGAACATAGTCTGCTCTACCACCAGGTCTTTCTCGGTAAGGTGGAAATCACTAATACCATGGTTCACCTGGGCGTTTTTCAAACTTTCTGTCATGGAAATGCGATCGAGAGCATCCCCAAATTGATAGCTTCGATATTCCCCGGCTTGTTCGTCCCCTTGACCGGTATATTTGGTTTTATGATTTCCCGAAGCATTTCGCTTCAACTTTCCAAAGATCTGCTCCAGAGCCCTTTTCCGCAGGGATCGCTCCAACTTTTCTGTGATGGAATTCTTTCCTTTACCATCGCCCTCTCCCGTACCATCGGGACGAATCTCCTCCCGAATGTAACCCTTGGCCTTCAGCTCTTCAATAAAATCATCAATGGTATAATCATCGGTAGTGAGTTCATATTCTTTGTCCAGCTGTCTCAACCAGTCGATTGCCTCATCGAAGTCACCCGAAGTATGCGTGATCAACTCCTGGAAGATCTCGAACAACTTTTCGAAAGGTGACTGTTTTTTAGGTATATGCTTGGTGAACACAAAGCCCGTGGATCGCAATGGAGCCTTAGAACCTGCGTAGGGATTCTTTTTCATCTTCTAAAAATAGCACATTTCAATTCAATTTAAAACGTATTAACAGCATTTTACGACTTGGTAATCCACAATTTGTTAACTTTAAAACCGAACCAACTTTGAAGACAATACGAATGAAAAAACTGACTATCTGGTTGCTGCTCCTGGTGGCTCCTACCCTCTTCGCTCAGAAACTTTCCATGGAAATATTAAAAGACGTTCAGCCCCGGAATATCGGGCCCGGGGGCATGTCTGGTCGTGTTACCGCCATCGATGTAGTTTTACGTAACCCGGATATCATGTATGTGGGAACAGCTTCGGGAGGGCTTTGGAAGTCTACCAGTGGGGGAATAAAATGGTATCCCATTTTCGATGACCAGCCCACCGCCTCCATTGGAGCATTGGCTGTTCAACAAAGTAACCCTTCAGTGATCTGGGTGGGAACCGGGGAAGGGAACCCACGAAATAGTTTGAATGGAGGGTTTGGAGTTTATCGCTCTCTGGACGCTGGTAAGACCTGGCAGTCAATGGGTCTGGAAAAAACACGGCACATTCATCGAATTATCGTACACCCGAACGATCCCAATACCGTTTACGTTGGTGCCATAGGCTCTCCTTGGGGAGAACATCCGGAACGGGGTGTCTATAAAACCACCGACGGCGGTAAGAGCTGGAAAAAAATCCTTTTTGCAAATAACAAAACCGGGGTTGCAGATATGGTCATGGATCCCTCCAATCCCAACAAGCTTATTGTTGCTCTATGGGAACACAAGCGAGATCCCTGGTTTTTTAAATCTGGGGGCGAGGGATCGGGTCTCTTCATAACCCACAACGGTGGTGCAAGCTGGGAGCAGCGCACTCATGCAGACGGACTTCCGAAGGGAGAATTAGGGAGAATTGGAATTGCCATAGCCCGCAATAAACCCAACACGGTCTATGCATTGGTGGAAGCTAAAAAGAATGCACTGTACAAAAGCGAGGATGGTGGATTTAAATGGAAGAAGGTGAACGATAATAACGATATTGGTAATCGGCCCTTTTATTATTCCGAAATTTATGTAGATCCGCAAAATGAAAACAGGGTCTATTCGGTTTTTACCTACGTGAACGTCTCTGAGGACGGTGGAAAGAAATTCGAGCAGCTTATGCCGGCTTATGGTGTAGACAATGGAGTACACCCGGACCATCATGCCTGGTGGATCCATCCGGAAAACGGCAATTTTATGATCGATGGAAATGACGGTGGTATGAATATCACCAAAGATGGTGGAAAAACATGGCGTTTTATTGGTAATCTTCCGGTGGCTCAGTTTTACCATATCAATGTAGATAATGAAATTCCTTACAATGTGTACGGAGGGATGCAGGACAATGGCAGCTGGCGCGGTCCGGCCTATGTATGGCGTTCGCAGGGAATTAGAAACAGTTACTGGCAAGAGATCTCCTTCGGAGATGGTTTCGATGTAGTTCCCGATCCAGACGATAACCAATTTGGCTGGAGCATGAGCCAACAAGGGTTTGTGAGTCGGTACGACTGGAAAACAGGGAACAACTATTCGGTGCGTCCTACGCATCCGGATCCGGAAATGAAATTACGATTTAACTGGAACGCAGCAATCAATATCGATCCCTTCAATAGCAATATCCTTTACTTCGGAAGTCAGTTTGTTCATAAATCCACCGACAAAGGCCTTACCTGGGAGCTAATTTCGGGAGATCTTACCACAAACGACCCACAGAAACAAAAACAGAGCGAAAGTGGAGGGCTCACCATGGATGCTACAGGTGCCGAGAATCATACAACGATCCTGGTCATCGAGCCGTCGAAACTAGAGCAAAATATGCTTTGGGTGGGTACCGATGACGGTAAGGTTCATTATACCCAAAACGGTGGCGCCAGCTGGTCAGATGTGAGCAAAAACATCAAAGGATTGCCCGAAGGTAGCTGGATCGTACAGATCAAGGCCAGCAATAAGGCGAAAGGAGAAGCGCTTATGGTGGCCAACGATTACCGCCGATTTAATTATACACCCTACGCTTACAGAACCCGGGATTACGGTAAGACCTGGGAGCGAATTGTGGATGGAAATGATGTGCTAAGCTATGCGCTTTCCATTGCGGAAGACCCCGTAGAACGAAATTTACTCTTCCTGGGAACCGATGATGGTTTGTATGTGTCGATTGATGCCGGGAGGAACTGGCAAAAATGGACAAAAGGGTTTCCAACCACTTCGGTGAAAGATTTGGTGATCCAGGAGCTGGAGCATGACCTCGTAATTGGTACCTTCGGAAGGGCAGCCTGGGTGCTTGACGATATTCGTCCGCTGCGTGCAATCGCTAAAAACCAGTCTTTGCTGAACAACGACTTGAAATTATTCGATCCACCAATTGCATATCAGGCGGCTTATCAACAACCTACAGGCAGTAGATTTGGAGGCGACGCACTTTACAGCGGAGAGAACCGCGACTATGGTGCCCGCCTGAAATTTTACTTCCGAAGTAAGGAAAAAGCAGCAGATAAGAACGAAGAAGAGGAAGAAGGGAACGAGGAAAACGATGAATTTGAAGATTCATCTTCCAAAGGGAAAAAAGATGAATTATCCAAGGATTCCCTGTACCTGAAAATCTACGACGGATCCAGACTAATTCGAACATTGAAGCGTAAAATTCCTGATAGCACAGGAATTTACAATTGGACCTGGTTCATGCGGGAAGCGGGATCCGACAGGCCATCGAGAACATTGCGAAAACGAAGAAATGAACCGGGAGGAGTACAAGTAAAGCCCGGCACCTACCGCGCGGAGATCATGTATATGGACCTTAAATCCACCACGAATGTAAAAGTAGAAAGCGATCCCCGCTTGTCTTTACCCATCGAGGCGATCAACGAAGCATACACCAGCGGAAAGCAGCTACAGCAGATGACCCAAACCGCTTCAGATGCTGTGAAACAGTTAATCGAGAGCAAAAATACTGCCTCCGATTTTCAGAAGAAATTCAAGAAGGAGGATAAGGAGAAGTTCAAGGAAGTGATCAAGGCCTCGAAGGAGATCGTGAAGAAGATCGATTCCATTGTTGCCATTTATATTGGCAAAGAAGATAAACGACAAGGCATCACCCGTAATCCTGAAGTGAATGTGGTGCAGCGGCTGGGTCTGGCACGCAGATACAGCTCGAGTCGTCCTAACGGACTTACTGAGACCGAAAAGCGATTGATCGCTCAAGCTACGGAGGCTCTACGTGATGCGGTACAAACCACCAATGGGTTTTTTAATTCTGAATGGTCGGATTATAGGTCTCGCATCGAGCAAGTAGAGTTATCCCCATTCAAGGAGACACAGGAATTTTCAATAGATTAAAGGTATGATTAGAAAAGGGTTATTAGTCCTTGTCATCTTGCTGGCTGTAGCAAACATTCATGCGCAGGACAATGGTGAGGATAAATTTGGAACTTGGCTAACTTACTTCGGCAATCATCAAATTGCAGATAAGTGGAGTATTTTTACTGAACTCCAGGTAAATCATTATCAGTTTCTGAATAATTACAACCAATTTTGGACCTTTATTGGAATGAACCATCGTATAGACGAACGTTCATCGGTTTCTGCCGGATATGCTTATTTCAATACAGATCCGAGTTTTACTGATATCGAAGGTCAGGAAAGAGTAAAGGAGAACAGAATCTATGAACAATTCGTTACTCGCCATCCCATAGGTACGTTTAATTTCAATCATCGCTATAGGCTTGAGCAACGCTTTTTTGCAGGAAATCCAAAGGTTAGACACCGCATACGCTACCGAATACTTTTAACACATCCTATCAAAGGTCCATTATTTGCACAAGTATTTGATGAAATATTCCTAAATTTTCAGGAACCCACCTTCGATCAAAACCGAATATTTCTCGGATTGGGATACCGTTTTACAAATAGGCTAAACTTGCGATTAGGCTATCTGAAAGTACATTTCAGCGAGACGAAATACGATCGTCTGCAGCTGTTTCTGAATATCAATACGGACTTGCGCAAGAAGAAGGAAGAATCTGAATAAAGAGAGACATGAGATCAAGTAAAATAAATTTTCAAAACAAGTCGGGAGAGACCCTATCTGGTAGATTGGATTTGCCGGCCGACCAAGACCCGCATAACTTCGCAATATTTGCGCATTGTTTCACCTGTACCAAAGATTTTTCGGCTGTTCGAAATGTGAGCAAAGCCCTGGCGAATGAAGGTTTTGGGGTGTTGCGATTCGACTTCACGGGTTTGGGTGATAGCGATGGTGACTTTGCGAATACCAACTTTTCGAGCAACGTGGATGATCTGGTGAGCGCTGCCAATTTCCTTGCTTCCGAATACAAAGCTCCTTCCCTGCTGGTGGGGCATTCCCTGGGCGGTGCAGCTGTAATTTTTGCAGCCGCCCAAATCGATTCTGTGAGTGCTTTGGTCACTATTGGCGCTCCCAGTAATCCAGTTCACGTTCAAAAACAATTGGGTGAAAAGCTGGAGGAGATCCGAGAAGCCGGTGAAGCCATTGTAACCTTGGCTGGCAGGGAATTCAAATTTAAAAAACAATTTATCGAAGATCTGGAAGAATGTTCCTGCAGCGAAGCAGCAAGCAAATTGGATAAGGCATTGCTTATCATGCATTCACCCCAGGATGCTACAGTTTCAATAAAAAATGCTGAAGAGATCTACCATGCGGCACGGCATCCTAAGAGCTTTGTTACACTCGACGGTTCGGAACATCTTCTAATAGACAAGAAGAATGCCGCCTACGTTGGAAAAGTTGTAGCAGGGTGGGCCACACGATATATTCCTGTACCAGCGCAGGAAGTAATAAAAACTACCCACCAGGTAGTTGCCAGCCTCGATGATGAAGATGGATTTACAACAGAAATGAGATTGGGAAATCACTACATGAAAGCCGATGAACCCATCCGGGTGGGCGGAAGTGACTATGGTCCCACACCCTATGAATTGCTAGCCGGAAGTCTATCTGCTTGTACTGCAATGACTATCCAGATGTACGCCAGAAGGAAGGAATGGAAGGTAGATAATGTTGAAGTTCATACAAGCTATTCAAAAGATTACGCAACAGATTGTGCTACCTGCGTTGATGACGGCTCCGCCAAGATCGATACTTTTCGTCGGGAGATCAAATTGCGAGGCGAACTGGATGAAAGACAGCGGCAAAGGTTGCTGGAGATAGCCAATAAATGCCCGGTACACAAGACCTTGCATAGTGAAACACAAATACTTTCACAATTGATTGACTGATGTTACAATCGGCCAAATTTGAAGTTACCATAGTTGGTACCCATGGATTGGTAGTCCCGGATGAGCATGCGCTGCCATTTGTAGAGGGCAAACACGATCGTGTCGCAATTAAGGCCTATTTTGAAAAAAAGGAAATCTCCTTTCATGGTAAATTGCATCGTTACAATGATCGTTATATGCTTAGCTTCGGAAAGCGCTACCAGAAGGAATTAGGAGTAAGCCGAAATGATTTCTTCGAATTACAATTGTACGAGGATACATCCAAATACGGAGTAGAAATGCCCGAAGAGTTGCAGGCGGTGCTGGAAACCGATATGGAAGCCATGGCCGGATTTGAGAATCTAACCGACGGAAAGAAGCGATCGATCATTTACTACATTCTAAGGGTTAAAAACCCGCAATCTCGGATCGATAAAGCACTTATAATCGCCGAAAATCTGAAATTGGGGATAACCGATGGCAAAGAATTGCTTAAAGACAGGCGCTGAGTATTTGTGCGATAGCGCGAAACCTACTACCTTTATTTCCACAATTTAGGAACCCTTAAAATTTGTAACTATGAAAAAAATGCAATGGTCGCTGTTAGGACTAAGTCTGCTTGCCTTTATGGCATGTAAGAACGACGCGAAAAAGTCGGACACGGAGGAAGAAGTGGAGAAAGTCGTCGAGGAGGTAGAAGTTAAAGAAATAACACTACTGCTCGAATCCAGAAGTGGCTCATCTGCCACTGGCAAGGTTAGCCTGACGGATGAAAATGGCGTCGTGACATTGGTGGCGAATCTTTCGGGACTGGACGCCGGAACACATGCGATCCATTTTCATGAGAAAGCCGATTGTTCTGCAGCCGATGGAACGTCCACTGGTGGCCACTGGAACCCAACCTTCGAACCACATGGCAAGTGGGGTGATAATGAAGGAGGATACCACAAAGGAGATATTGGTAATTTTGAAGTTGGAGAAGACGGGACCGGAACGATTGAAATGAGCACCTCCGAATGGTGTTTGGGCTGCGGTGATGAAAAGAAAGATCTCAAGGGTAAGGCAATTATCGTACACCAGGGAGCCGATGATTTTGTCTCTCAACCCAGCGGTGCGGCCGGTGCACGTGTGAGCTGTGGTGGAATCGTTCAATAAAGAAATTTTAATAAGTTATTCTTTCTTCGGAAATAAAAAACCTTCCCACTGGGAAGGTTTTTTTTGGATCTAGAATGGATGTTTCTTTTTAGGGACGTTTGCGTTTACTTTATGTTTCACCCACCATAGATAGCGTACTCTACACTATACTATTCAAAAAGCTTGCCAAATTTCTTATTTAATTGAAAAGCCCTGTAAATACAGGGCTTTTCAATTTTTAGCTTATTTCTTCACAATACGTTTTATGGTGTTGGACGCTTCCGCATCGATTCGAACAAAATACATCCCCTGAGCCAAGGCCTCGATAGAGAAATCAATTCGAGAAGTAGTATTCTGGGGTTTTAATGTTTGAATAGTTCGTCCGTTAACGTCGGTTATAGTGATCGTTTGAATTTCTTCGGAGCCGGAATTGATCAAAGTAAGTCGCCCATCGGTTGGATTTGGAAACAATACGATTTCATTTCCAAATAAGTTATCATCCACTCCTAGCAACTCAGTCACTGTTACCGTAAAAGTACAGTCGGCTGCATTTCCAGCATCATCAGTACTAATTATAGTAATTGTTGTTACACCGGGTCCAACTTCGGTTCCTGCAACAGGATCCTGTGTAAGTACAGGAGAAGTTGTGCAGTTATCTGAAGAAATTACATCTCCGGTATAATCAGGCAGTGTATATAATTCTCCTTCGTTCACATCTACTTCAACATCGGCCGGACAATCAACGCTAGGCGCTTCGGCATCCACCACGGTAACATCCTGAGTACAGGTTGCGATATTACCTGCGGCATCGGTTGCTGTCCAGGTAACGGTGGTCGTTCCTATTGGGAATTGAGCCGGTGCATCGTTTGAAGTAGTCTCTCCACTACAATTATCACTGGTGGTTGGTGTTCCAAGGTTAACCCCGGTTGCTTCGCACGAACCTGCGTCCGTATCCACAGTGATATTTGAAGGGCAATCGATTGTAGGCGGAGCCGAATCTGCAGTAACTTCTGCCTCGGTTCTCATTCCAACACAACCTTGATAGGTAAGACTAATATCGGAATTCGGTGTTCCATAATCTGAGGTCAAACATCCATTCGCCCAGTTACTGGCATCATCACTATCGTCACTTCTTCGGTATGAATCGTCACATACACTTCCGAAGGAAGCTCCGTTACCATTCCAATCTAGGTCGGCAGCAGTGATATTAAATCCATTAATATTTACATTTAACGTAGCGATCTCGGAAGCAGGTGTATTCCAGAAAACAGAATCTACAACGTTTCCGCTGCCATCGATTATGATTATCCATCCTGGCTGACCGTCGTTCCAAAAGATATTTACGCCCCAGTCCTGGCCAGAGCCACCAACCTCATCCCAGAATCGGGCCGAGTCGGCACCCATAGCACCTAAACCTTGTACAACCGAGTTGACGGAGTTGATGTTACTGTAAGGCGTATCACTCAATGCTACACTATAACCAGTATAGTCGAATGCATCACCAACATTTTGAATTTCCAGTTTATCTGCTTGAAGCGTGATCTCGGAGATCTTCAGCTGGGAAGCAGGTAATGGTGGTGCTTCTTCAGCATAAACACTTGTAGTGCCAGGAGGTGTAAATGTATATGAAGTCCCTGTAGCCAGTGGTGTTCCTCCAGTTTGCTGATCGAACCATGTAATCTCATTGGCCGGATCGGCTGGTGTCGCGGTTACGGTTACCGAGTCACCAACACAAAAATCTGGTACTCCAGTTGTAGTTGGCGAGGCCAACCCACTCACTACTTCCACGGTATTGGTATCGGAGGAGGCTCCATAACAAGCTCCTGCAGGTACATCGTATGTAATGGTATGAACACCAACTCCTGCGACCATAGGGTCGAAGGTAAATGTGGTACCATTGCCATCATCGGTAACCCCGGGTCCACTGTATACACCGCCAAATGGTGTTCCGCCTCCTAATGTTTGGGCAGAATCACTTTCACAAACCTCATCAAAGTTTGGTAGATCTGCATTGAAGGTAGGAAGGTCGAAGGCTTCGGTACCGTCGCTTCGGCTACCTGAAGAACCTTGATTCGCACTAAATCCTAATCCTCTTCTGGCAAAGGCGTCCCAGATGGCACACTCATTGGCCCCTCCGTAGATCGCTGCGTCCGCAGCAATGATAGCATCACGTCCGTCAACAAATCCCGGGCTACAAGGTTGTAGCTTCAAAGCTTCGGTAACGAGCGCCATGGCCTGAACATTTCCGGCATCCTGGTTTACGTCGCCGGTAAAATTGTAAATATCTGCATCCCATCCGTGGTTATCGATAAGCTCCCAGGTCATTTCCCAAAGCATGGTAGACCAAACATATCCTACCCCGTGTGGCACAGCAGCTGTTATAATCGTGTTGTAAGTGCTGCCATTTACTCCAAAGTCTGTATTGTAAGGGGTAGGTCTTATTCCACCACCTCCAGGTCCTTGTCCAAATAGATAGGTACCTACTGTTCTTGAATCTGTAGCGGTATCTCCTGGATCCATGGTAAGGATCAATCCGTACCAATCACTCCATCCTTCTCCCATTTGTTCGCTGTTACTCAAACATCCTGTCGCTCCGGGACCCCCGGTCAATCGGTTTGAGATACCGTGTCCGTATTCGTGTACGATCACAAGATTATCGAAGTCACCGTCTTTATCATTACAAACGTACATCTGCATTCTGGGGTTGGATCCGTCTGCAGGTGTTCCAAAGTTTGCGTTACAAGTTCCTGAACCATCTTGCGCCTCAGCATTTACTTCGTCACTTCCTGCTCCTCCATTTCCGTAGTTATTGAACTGGAAGTTACCAGAAGCCTCATCAAATCCATATTGGTACAAAACATCATGAATAATGTTGGTCCAGTAGAAGAGATTGGTAAGTGCCGCGTCTTCGTACTGCGTACTATTGCTGTATGTTTGACTGAACGGGAAACCAGTGAATTCCAACGCCGGGCCACCATTTGCCTGGTATCCGGGATTATCACCATCTTCATAGGTGTTGGTATTATTCCCCTGCGTTGTGGTGAACTCTGCACCTGCCGATCCATCGGTGTCATGCCATCCGAAAGGAGAAGCAGTCGCATTGGCTGGAGTTACTTCTATAGTTCTGGTTCCAAAGTAAGGGCTTTCAATGGGCATGGCGAAAACCTCATAGCTATCTACCATGCTGGATGTAGCGAAGCGACCCGCGCTTTTTGCCTTAGCTTGTCCGTAATTCGGAATATTGTATAAATTCTTATTGTGATCTAAATTAATTTCGTGGGTACTGTGATCATGATCGAAGTTACAATTGGACATCCAATTCACTTGATCAATAATTTCGCCGGTGATCGCGTTCACACGGACACTCCACCAATTTTGCTGAGCCATTTCCTCAATGGAAAGATCCCACGCTAAAACCAGTTGGTCATTAGCATCTATTTGATATACAAGCTTGACGGGAATGTTGCTCATCGAAATTCCGGCAGGACTAAGCACTGCCTGTTGAGCGGGTCCTTGCGCCCTTGATATGAAGTTTAGATCACCGTTTATGGCGTACTGAAAATGGCTAGCGGCGCGTTGCACTGCCTCCTGCGCCGAAAGCACAGGATTAATTCCCGAAGTCGCGCGTTGGTCTGCACCTTGAACGAATTGCATGTTAGACCGCAAAACTTCACCATTGGGTAGCAGGTGTATACTGGATTGAGATCCGTAGATTTCAACACCATTTAGAGTTTGAGTATAATAAATATGACGTACACCACTGGTTCGACTGGTATGCTCGCTGGTGATGATCCAGTTATTGTCTGAGGTTCTTACAGAATTATCTTCTTCCAGATGGTTAATGCGGGAATTGATAAGTTCTGAAATGTTTTGTGAAGTCATTTGAGGGGCATAACCAAATAGAAAGGCTAGCGCCAAAAGAATAGCAGGTTTTCTCATGTTGTTAGTTTAGATAGAAGCTGTAGGGCTTTCGATTCAGGCAAATCTATCAAATCGACCTGCTCAAAGCAAGTTTTATTAGGATTATTCCTACGATTATTTTATAATTTTGCCAAATTTCTTCGTTGAAATGCACATTTGTTGGTTATGAAGACACATTTCTTAGATATTTCATCCAAATTGAAAGAAATTGCAACATGCTATTTTTTGATCAAGTGAAGCACTTTTTTACCATTTGGAGTGGTCAAGGTGAGAAGTCAACTTTTCGTGGTTAGTTGTTATTTACTTAGATCCGATTTCGGAAAGTTTAATTGGTTTAAATTAGTATTTTCGTACCACATCATTTTCGAATGCCATCCATGAATCAACCCGACGATCTTATCCTGAAAATGCAACATGGTGATCATAGTGCGTTCTCAGAAATATATGAGAATTATTCAAAGGCTATTCATGGTGTGATTATTCCCATCGTTCGGGATGCCGAAATCGCCGAGGAGGTGCTACAGGACGTGTTTGTAAAAGTTTGGCATAATTCCTCTTCATACAATATAAAGAAAGGAAGGTTTTATACCTGGTTATTAAA
>JABDNM010000132.1 GCA_013043825.1 Flavobacteriaceae bacterium | reverse complement strand
AGTGGTATATACACGCGTACACACACCGCGGCGTTGCGGGCACGAATCCAAAGCAGCCGATTTACTCTTCTTGGTTATTTTGGCTCTTCCTTTTCGTACTAATTGTGAAATAGTTGGCATATAAAATTTTGTATTATACTTAGTTTTAATGTAAACTTCCCCCTAAATAGGGCGTGCAAAGGTAGAAATTAAAATGGATTATTCAAACAGTTGGAATTTTATTTTATGAAGTAAAACAATTATTTAAAATTGAAATATGAAATACCTTGTCTTAGCGTTAGATTTACAACCCGAAAACAAGGTGATTTGAAGCAAATTCTGTCCATTTTTTTATACCTATATATATATATACCCTTTTCGGGCAGTCTGTTATCACAAAACATTGCACTTCATATTGAAGCCGAAAAGGAGTTGACCCAGGGTCTAAAAGATAGTCTTGATATACGTTCTCGATTTGAGAACGAAGCAACGCTCCGCCTGGAAGCCGATTCTCTCTTGCAACGATTTCAACGCCTTGGATTCCTGGATGTCAAACTGCTTTCGCTCCGCAAGAGAAACGATTCTGTTTATGGTGCGAAATACAGATTAGGCAATCGATGGGACGTACTGAAGTTGTTTTATTCTGAAACAGACTTTGACCCGAACGAGTTGGAGGAAATAAGTAATGAGGTTACCTCATCTTATTTTGTGATACCGATATATCGTTCCGAAGAGATCCTGAACTACCTCACCCTGCTCAAGACGGAACAAGGCAAGCCATTCGCAAAACTAAGTTTGGTCAATCTCACCAAGGACACAAACAAACAGCTCAATGCAGATCTAATTCTGACGACGGGTAGGGTTCGAACCATCGACCAATTGGTTATCAAAGGTTATGAGAAGTTCCCGCGCTCTTATTTGAGGCACTATGCAGGAATAAAACGGGGGGCGGTTTTCAATCAACGAAAGGTCATCGAGCAAAACGACCTGCTGGATAACCTGGGATTCGTGCAAACTGTGAAAGCTCCGGAAGCACTCTTCAGAGAAGACTCGACTTCAGTCTATTTTTACCTGCAAAAGCGAAATAACAACCTGTTCGATGGGATCTTGGGTTTTGCTACCAATGAGGATACCCAAAAGTTAGAATTTAATGGTTACCTCAACTTGGAACTGAATAACAACCTCAACTATGGAGAGCAGTTGCTTATCAATTATAAAAGTGACGGAAGAGATCAAGAAAATTTTAGAGTACGTGCTTCTCTGCCTTATTTGTTCCAAACCCCTTTTGGGTTGAGTGGCGAGCTAAAGATCTTTAAAAGAGACAGCACTTTCTCCACTACCGATCAGCAGGTTCGGGTAAGCTACCAGCTCCATCCTTCCGCTCAAATATATGCTGGTTACAAGGCTTACGAATCCAGCAACCTGCTGGACAGCATCGTCGCTGGTTCGACGGTCATGGATTTCAACTCCAAGTACCTGTTGGCAGGCGGTAGTTATGTGCGACAGCAGCGACGCAACTTCTTCCCAATTCAAACTTTCGTGGGTTTGGATGCCGAAATAGGGAACAGGAGCACGAATAGCGGGAGTGAGGCACAATTCAGAATTCACAGTACATTGAATCATATTTTCAATCTCAACAACCGCAACTCCATTTATGTGAACAATAGCACCAGTCTATTATCCAGTGAGACCTATCTCACCAATGAATTATTCCGGTTTGGGGGGATAAACAGCATTCGTGGATTTAGTGAGAACAGTATTGATGCCTCGTTATTCTCGGTTTTAAATACTGAATATCGCTATTTATTAAATAATTCTATCTATTTACACAGTATTATCGATCTTGCCTATTTCGAGAATCAAACTTTGAATTTAAAAGAGGAGTTATTTAGCTTTGGATTTGGACTTGGATTTGGGACTGAAGCAGGGGTCTTCAAATTGAATTTTGCGAATGGAATTTCGGGCTCGGAAAATTTCAAATTTTCAAACTCGAAAATCCATATAAGCCTGTCTTCACGGTTTTAGCTCATCCTAAGAATAGCTTGACAAGCTGCCAAAAAAAAAAGCAAATTTTAAGTTTAAAAAGTTGTGTATTTAACTTTTTATTGTGATTTTTGGCATTGGCTAATTCAAATAAATTATAAAATGAGAACAAAGTTTAGTGGAATTTTGACGCTATTACTAGCGTTTGTAGTGCAACTTACGTTCGCACAAGAAAAAACAGTCACTGGTACGGTATCTGATGAGAACAGTTTACCATTACCAGGGGTTAATGTTATTATAAAAGGGACTACAACGGGAACCCAAACAGATTTTGACGGGAATTACTCGGTCACAGGATCTGTGGGACAAACCTTAGTCTATAGCTACCTTGGATATCAAACAGAAGAAAGAGCAATCACTACCGCGACATCGAACATATCGTTCAACATGTCACAGGATGCTGAAGCTCTTAATGAGGTAGTGGTAACAGGATACGGTGGACGAACCAAATCCAAAAAAGCATTGGGTTATGCGGTAAGTACGATCGAGGCAGAAGCCATCGAGAACAAGCCGGAATCTGATGTTGTGAGAAGCTTGAATGGTAAAGTAGCCGGGGTACAGATTACTGGTAACAGTGGTGCAACCGGTTCCGGTACAAACTTCATCATTCGTTCCAAGAGTTCTATCAACGGTAATAACCAACCTTTGTTTGTTGTAGATGGTATTCCATTTGATGCGTCTACCAACACTCAAAATCAATCTTTTGCTGGTGGTACGACGGTAACAAGTAGCCGTTTCCTTGATTTGGATCCAAATAGTATTGAAAGCGTTCAGGTTCTTAAAGGTTTGAGTGCAGCGGTACTATATGGACAACAAGGTAGAAACGGGGTTGTATTGATCACAACCAAAAACGGAAGTACCAAAAAATTGAACGAGAAGTTCGAGGTTACTCTTTCACAATCTGTCTATACTACTGAGATCAATAACCTGGCAGATTACCAGAACGAGTACGGTCAAGGTGCGAACAACGCGCCAAACCCTGGATTTGTTGGAAACTGGGGTGCGAGATTCGACCTTGGTTTGATGATCAATCACCCGTACGCCGGGTTGGGTGACATCTTCCCACAATTCGACGGGCTTCAAATTCCTTATAAAGCTGCGGAGAACAACGTGAAGGATTTCTTCCGTACCGGGATTGGTAACTCCACTTCCATCAATGTTGCTGGAGCTGGTGACGGTGGTAGCCGTTATAATATCAACTTTGGATATACATCTGAAGATGGATACATTCCTGCGAACGGACTTACCCGATATAATGTGGGTATGGGTGGAACTGCTAAACTGAGCAATAAATTCACATTCAATGGAACAGCAACTTTCAGTAACCTGCGAGTAAACACTCCGCCAATTGCTGCGAACAACGCTGCTGGATCCTTGTCCATCTTTACACGATTGTTATTCATTCCTCGTAACGTGGACCTACCGAACCTTCCGTTTGAAGATCCTAACACCGGAGCGAGTATTTACTACCGTACGGATCAGGAAAACCCATACTGGTTATTGAAGTATGCCGGTTCAGAACAAAAAACGAATCGCTTTACCTCTAAACTATCTACCACTTACGATATAAGTGAGAAGATTAGTATTGGTTATAAATTCGGTTTGGATACCTATACTGAAACTCAAGAATTTAGAGTGGCCAACGGTGCTGTAACCGCTCCATACATTGGAGGGTACTACAGAACTGTTTCAGGCACAAACTTTATCTATGACCACAACTTGAACTTTAGTTTCAATAACTTGGAACTTGCCGATAAGTTCAATGTAACCGCTCAAGTTGGTTTCAACGCCAGACGAGATGATTACAACCAATTCGGTATTTCAAGTTCCAACCAGGTTGTATTTGGTTTCTTCAACCACAACAACTTCGTAACACAAACCAACAACGATCCTGTTGCAGGACAGTTGGACTTTAGAGGAACTAGCAATATTCTTGGGGCGTATGCAGAAGCTTCTTTCGATTACGACAATTTCTTATTCTTAACGGTTTCCGGACGTAATGACTGGGGATCTACAGTTGAGGAGGAGAACAGGTCCTTGTTCTATCCTGGAGTTTCTCTTTCATTTGTACCAACCTCTTTGGATGGTGTGAGCACCAGTGGAAACCTTAACTTCCTGAAATTCCGTGCAGGTTACGGTACTTCAGCTCGTTTCCCAGGATTGTACGGAACAAGAGAAGTATTGGCCACTAGTGCCGGTGCTTTCATTGACCCGAATGGAAACTCGATCACGATCAACTCCTTACCAACTACTAGAGGTAACAGAGCGCTTAAACCAGAATTGCAGAAGGAATTCGAGGTGGGAGCAGAAGCTGAGTTCTTCAAAAGAAGATTGACTTTAGATGCTACGGTATACAAGAGAACGATTGAAGATCAAATCGTGAACAGACCGTTGAACCCATCTACTGGATTCTCCTTTATCAATGATAACATTGCACAGAGTGAGATCCAAGGGATCGAACTTGGATTGAATGTTACTCCTATTGTAGCAGGTGATTTCAAATGGGAAATGAGAAATAACTTTACAGCTTTCGAAAATGAGGTTACAGACTTAGGTGATCTTGAGGCTTTCCCATTTGCCGGTTTCATCGGTTTGGGTAACTATGCTTCCGAGGGCGAGCCACTGGGTGTAATCAAAGGTAACTATGCAGTTAGGTATGATCCTAACAATATCACCGCCGAAAATCCTTTGGGTGTAGGTGTTGAAGGAACCTTATTGATAGATCCTAATACTGGTAAGATCCTTGATAGTGATAACGTTGGTTTACCTAACGAAACTGTAGGAGATCCTAACCCAGATTGGAACGCTACTACGATCAATACGTTCTCGTTCAGAGGATTGTCGCTTACTGCACAGGTTGAATACCAGCACGGTGGTGATATCTATTCTCAAACTGCATCTCAGTTCTACCGTCGTGGTGTTACAACCGTGAACGTAGATAACAGAGAGGGAACCTATGTGATCCCAGGTGTATTGGCTAACCCAAGTACTGGGCAGGTATTGACCGACGGTAGTGGTAGCCCTATTCAGAATACTATTTCGATTGGTGCTAACGATGTCTACTTTATCAACTTGGTTGATCCAGTGGGACAAGGTATCTACGATGCTTCTCACTTGAGATTAAGAGAAGTTTCACTTGCTTACAGACTTCCAGAGAAATTATTGGATAAGACTCCTTTTGGATCTGTGTCTTTTACAGTTTCTGGACAGAACTTGTATGTAAGAACCTTTAACATCCCCCAGGCTTTTAACTTCGATCCAGAAGCTTTAAGTACGGGTGTAGGTAACGGTCAAGGTCTTGAATTCCAAACTGGACCAACAAACAAACGTTACTCGTTTAGTGTAAAAGCAACATTCTAAAAAACAAATAGTATCTATTATGAAAAATATATATAAAATAACAATTCTTGCCTCTGTGCTCACGTTCTTTGCGAGCTGTGAAGTAGTAGAGCTTGAATTATTGGAAAACCCAAACAATATTACAGTTGAGTCTGCAGACCCCAACTTTGTATTGAATGATATCCAGTTGACCTTTAGAGGTATCGTTGGCGGATACAG